>PLJN01000123.1:53956-54104 GCA_003140235.1 Acidobacteriaceae bacterium | reverse complement strand
TCTGGGAACAGGCTTATTCCAAAGGCCGCGCGCACGGCAAATTACGCAAGACCGGCAACACCAAGAAACGTGGCACCAAGATCCACTTTCTCCCCGATAAAGAAATTTTCACCGTCTCCGAGTACAACTTTGACACGCTGGCCCAGCG
>PLJN01000123.1:0-53917 GCA_003140235.1 Acidobacteriaceae bacterium | reverse complement strand
ATCGCCGAGTTCATCAAGCATCTGAACCGCGGCAAGACCGTCCTGCATGACAAGCCGATCTACATGGAAGCCGAGCGCGACGGGGTGCAGATGGAAATCTCGCTCCAGTACAACGACGGCTACTCGGAAACGGTTTTCAGCTTCGCCAACAACATCAACACCGTAGACGGCGGCTCGCATCTTTCCGGATTCCGCACGTCGCTTACCCGGACCATCAACTATGCCGGGCAGCAACTCGGACTTTTCAAAGACGTAAAAGAAAACCTCACCGGCGACGACGTTCGCGAAGGCCTGGTGGCCGTGGTCAGCGTGAAGCTGCCGCAACCCCAGTTTGAAGGCCAGACCAAGGCCAAGCTAAATTCCGACATTGCCGGCACAGTGCAGGCATTCATCAATGAACGCCTGGGCGCGTTCTTTGAGCAGAACCCCCCGGTAGCGCGCAAGATCATCAACAAAGCGATTGAAGCCGCACGCGCGCGCGAAGCTGCGCGCAAAGCCCGCGATCTCACACGGCGCAAAGGCGCGCTGGATGGTGGCGGTCTGCCCGGTAAACTCGCTGACTGTTCCGAGCGCGATCCGAACCGCTGCGAACTGTTTCTGGTCGAGGGCGAGTCCGCTGGCGGTACCGCCAAGCAGGGACGCGACCGCCGCTTCCAGGCCATTCTGCCGCTGAAGGGCAAAATCCTGAACGTGGAAAAGGCCCGCTATGACAAGATGCTGGGCCATGAAGAAATCCGCGCCATGATTACGGCGCTGGGAACGGGAATCGGCAAAGACGATTTTGATCCGACAAAGGTCCGCTACGCAAAAGTCATCCTGATGACAGACGCCGACGTGGACGGTTCCCACATACGCACTCTACTGCTCACGTTTTTCTTCCGCCACATGAATGAGCTGATCAAGCGTGGCAACGTTTTCATCGCCCAGCCGCCGCTCTACGGAATCAAAAAGGGCAAGACGCAGCAATACATCAAAGACGATCGCGAGTTTGTGCGCGTGATGGTCAAGAAAGCCGCGGAAGGCATGGTGGTCCGCTACGGTGAAGGTGCAGCCAAGCTGGAAGGCGCAGCCCTGGCCAAGTTCATGACCACCCTGAACGAGTACCTGGGCTTTTTCGAAAAAGTGAACAAACGAATTCGCAACAACAAGATAGCGGAACTGCTACCCAAGGTCGGGCTGTTTCAGCGGTCGGACTTTGAAGGCGACAAGAAGACGCCATCCAAAAAAGTCCAGCAACTGGAAAAATCATTGAACAAGCTGGCCAAGGACGAGCAGCTCAAGTCCATAGCCGCATATTTTGATGAAGAGCACAATGTCTGGGGCGTCAACTTCACGGATTCGCAGGGCGCGGAACGCAAGCTGGATTGGGGACTGGCGTCTACGCCGGAATACCGCCAGATGATTTCCAAGTTCAAGCAGATTGAGCAATACCTCGAGCCGCCGTTTATCGTGGAGGTTGCAGGGAAGGGCGAAGTAGACAACGCCGCCGATCTGAGCGATTCCGAACGCGTTGAACTCGACAAGGCCGCCAAGAAATCGTCCAAGGCGCCGATCCGCCGCACCAAGATCGAAGCGGAAGTGGTGGAGAAGCAGACCGCCGCGGAGTTGTTTGACTACGTCCTGCACGAAGGCCGCAAAGAATACACGGTACAGCGCTACAAAGGCCTGGGCGAAATGAGCTCCGAGCAACTCTGGGAAACTACCATGGATCCCGAGCGCCGCACGCTGCTGGTAGTAAAGGCCGAGGACATCGAAGCCTGCGAGTTGATCTTCACCACGCTGATGGGCGAAGACGTGGAAGCCCGTCGTAAGTTCATTGAAGAGAACGCGCTGGATGTGAAGAACCTGGATATCTAGCTAGATATGGCTGGATCTCATTGGACATGCCCGTTTTGCGGGCGTGACACCACAATCACTGAACACGACTCTGCGGGTGATTTGTATGAGATGAAGGTTAGGAATTCAGTCGGTCCGTGTATTCTCCTCAGCAATTTTGTCGTGTGCCCCAACCCCAAGTGCAAGAAGTACACCTTGAACGTGACCCTGTACGAATGCGACAAAGAGTGGATACCGGAGATGTTATCCAAGAATGGGATTTGATTCCCTCTTCGGACGCCAAGGTGTTTCCAGATTACATTCCAGCTCCTATTCGCACTGACTACTCGGAAGCATGTGCGATCAAGAAACTCAGCCCAAAGGCTTCCGCGACTTTAGCCAGACGCTGTTTGCAGGGGATGATCAGAGATTTCTGGGGAATCAGCAAGGGCCGACTCATCGACGAGATTGAAGACATCAAAGATAAGGTCGATCCCCCCACTTGGCAAGCGATTGACGCGGTGCGGAGCATCGGGAATATTGGGGCACACATGGAGAAAGATATCAATATCATCGTCGATGTTGATCCCAATGAAGCCGCTCAACTAATCCAGCTGAGTGAAATATTGATGAAGGATTGGTATGTCACGCGGCAGGAGCGTCAAGAGAGGCTGAAGGCCGTTGTTGACATGGCGGCGGCCAAGAAAGATGTCAAAGCCCCTAATAACTCTTCGTCAGGGACGCAAGTCCCGAATGGTCACTTCGCCAGATCCTCCGTTATACGTAAGCTCCCAGTAGCGTAGTATGTCGCGTCCGATCAAGCACGACATCGCCGGACTGGCCAGTGGGCAGGCAATAATACGGACGATATCAAAGCGACGAAGATTTCGATCGGGGAACGAGATTGCCGCGGCATAACCGGGAAAATATTGAGCTGCGCTTCCAACTGAGGTAATGCGCTCTGGTCCCGTGTATTTCAGCTTGTAGGTTTCAGCCAGCTGCCGATTGATAACCGTCACCGCGGCACCGGTATCGATCAGAGCGTTAAATGGAAGGGACGGAGGAAACTGTAAGCCAAGCGACGTTGCCTCGGTTAGTTCAGCCTGCGTGTGGCTGATCAGGACCTTTAGGATTGGGCCCTGCTGTTGAAGTTCTGCGGGAGAAGTCCGTAAGACTACCCTCCCGTCCATCAGTACACCACGTAAACCGGTTCAGTTACGCAAATCTCTTTGATCAGGAATGGTTGCTGAACTCCGAAGACTTGAATTCCGGCTTTGAAGGCCGACTCGTAGTCGGGGTGAAACCCCGCCACTTGATCGCCCGCAATAACCACAAATTGATTGAGATAGGACTCGAGCCACTCTCGTCTGCGGGCGTTGTAAACGTCGAGTTCCCGGGATAGCGGGTCGCTTGTGGTCATCTCGTTGTTCATGTTACAGCCTCACTTCCGATAAATCATCTCAATCGTCTAAGTGTCCGACTAACGCAAGTACTTGTGTTCCGCAAGCAGGCCACACAGCATGCGGTATGTATTTTATGTTACATATAACTTAAGTTGCATTACAAGTGAATTTATGCGATGAATGTCTCGATTGAAACGTACAACTGAAGACGATTTCTACGCAGAGCGATTCGGAGAGCGCCTGGAGGAAGTGTACGAAGTTGCCAAGAAAAAAGGCGTTTCAGATCAGAAGTTCGCCCAATCAATAGGCGTCGAGCGACCCCAACTCCGCAAGTACCTGCGCGGTGAAGCGGTACCTAGTGTTCGAACGATTGCACTTGCGCAACGGCATTACGGAATCGGTGTGTCGTACGACAACATTGAAGTGAGCCAAATGCTAGGCCGAACGAGAAGGAGGCGCAAGCCAGGGGTACCCACCATGCAGTTGCGGCTTCCTTTTTCGTTGCAGTTCGGCGACCCCACAAAGGTCGAGGTCGAACTGAAATCCTTGAGGCCTCGCAAATATGAGCTCCGGATCAAAATGAAACAGGCAGGATAGCTGGAGGATCAGGCAACGAGAGCCTGAGACCTTTAAGAATGTCCTCCATTGCTGCCCACTGCAAAGGCTTCGGGCGTCCGTTTGTACACCACCAGAAACACTCCCGTCATCACCATCAACAGCACCAGAGTGAAAACACTGCCTTCCGGTCCGGCGCTGCCTCCTGTGAGCCAGTCAGGGCCGCTGATGCGCGGGTCCATCAAGTGTCCGGGGACCTGCAAACCGCTGTCACTTACTCCATAGAAGTAGGATTGTGCCCAATCCCAGCCGGCATGGGCGCCAACCGCCAGCCACAGGTTGCCGGTGCGTCGGATGGTTGCCGAGGCGAAGAGGGCGAAGACGCCAGTGCCGATGATCCCCATGCGGGTCTCGCCCGGATTCCCGGTATGGATGTATGCGAACAAAGCCGCCAGGATAACGGCTGCCGGCCAGAATCCCAGACCGTCCGCCAGGGTGGACAGGGCGTACGCGCGGAAAAGATATTCTTCTGCGAGAGCAACAAACAGAAATACCAACCCCCAAACCGCGGCCCAGTAGAAGATCTGGAATTGGTGCAAGACCACGCTGCCAAAATAAAACAGATGGAGCACACGCATGGTCAGCAGCAGCAGAGAAAGCGGAACAAATCCCCACAAGAGATATCCCCGCACAAAGCTTGGCCCGCCGGAGTGCTTCAAGGGAAGACCAAAGTCGCCCAGCTTGCGGCCCTCGATCTTACTCATCACCCAGGTGACAACCAGCGCTGCGAGAAAAGCCGACATCTCGACGAGGAGTTGGCGGCCTGGCGAGAATGTACCGGTCGGGAAGCCCAGCGCTGCGCTGAGCAGAAAAGCCATTACGCCGAATACATTGATCATCACGACGAGCAGCGCGGCAAAAATCAACAATCGCCAGCCGGCGCGCAGTCCGCGCTGATTTAGAAAAATGACAAGAATGCCCTTGTGGGGCGAAGAAGGATTTTCCGGCACAACGTTCTGAGGATCCATGGCGTTTTGTGGCAGGCAGTAAAACTGTAACAGAACGAGGCTCTACGAATGATTGATGGAAGCGTGCGAGGGTTAGATCAGGCAGTGGGCTTTTTCTTGGTATGTGAGGAAGTCACGGCGATGGCTTCGCTCACCAGATCGTCAAAACTGAATCTGGGCTCGCTGCTGGCGGCAGACGTTGCGCGAGTCGGCGCCCGCACGCTGCGCAGCATTTCGACAGCCAGCTCCATCTTGTACCAGCTCAAAACTTCATTGATCGGGCGCCCGGACTTGGAGGAGAGTGCCTGAATATAAGCCCAGAGCACCTGCCGAAGTGCGTCGAGCACATTTTTGAGCTCGCCGGCAACCTCCAGATCGAGGACCACGTTGGACGGATGAACGGAATCTACCGCCGTTTCGTTTACGGAGAGCAGGGTTTGGCGGATTATCGTCAGGTCTTCAAGCGTCCGGCGGATGCGGGCTGAGAAGGCGGCTTTTGCTTTGGTTGGCATCGTCTCTTTTGGCTGACATCCATACTATCGGCAGGCGCGGGAAAAAGTTTAGGCAGAATTTGCAGGCCAATCTGTCAGTCGGGAACAAAAACACCGCCACAGGTTTCCAATAGAGAGAGGATGAAAGGACGTCTCATGAAACGAAAAATACTGCTGTTTGTGGCCGTGCTGATCGTAATGCTGCTCGTGAAATATGCGCTGGGACAGGAGGGTCCAAGCGGAATCGAATGGGCCCCCGGCACGTCTGATCCCACTGACGACATTCTGGCGCTCATGGCGGTCGCGCCCCTGGCGGGCGTGGGCTTTGCCATTATTCGCGCGCTGTCCCAGCGGATTTCGCGGCCCGTGCTGGAACCCTTGCGGCTGGACTGAAGTCAACGGCTGGCGCAGCTTTCCCGGCGAGCATGATACAACTGTCAATTCATGCTCAGGATCATCAAGGAGTTCAGCATCGGCCGTCCGCAGCTTATTGCGGGCGCCATGCTGCTGGCTTTTTTGGCGCAATGCCTGTGGGTTGCCGGAAACCGCCGGTTGTCCGACCTGGAGTATGAATACATCGCTTCCGGGCATCGTCCGCTACTGGGGCAGGAATTCCGCGTCACCTCGCCGTTTACCGGACTAGTGGCTTCGTTGCCCATGCGGGCCACGAGCATCGTCCGCAGCGTGGCGCCGGCGCGGCTCAGCGCGGCTCTGGCTGTGCCACGGCCATGGTTGTTGCGGCTGCCATTTGTGGTTTTTGGATTCTGGCTGGGCGCGGCAATCTGGTGGGTGGCCCGCAGACTGTTTGGTGATGAAGGCGGATACTGCGCGCTGGCCCTTTACTGTTTTTCGCCGGCCATGGTAATGATCAGCACCAACATTGGCCCGGAAATTATTCTGGCCTGGAGCAGCTTTGGCCTGATCTACACCGCGATCGGCGTTGCTCACACCGTTTACTCGCCGCCGCGCAAATGGGCGCCCAGAATCGTGCTACTGGGATTGTCGATTGGTTTCAGCATCGCGGTTTCCCTGTGGGCCGCTACGCTGGTGCTGCTGGCTCTGGCGTTCATTCTCTACCTCACGCCCGGACGGCGACGTTCCGCGCTGATGGTTTTCGTCGGCGCGTCCGTCTTGGGACTTGGGATTCTGGGGGCTGTAGCCTGGATCACGGGCAGCGCCGGCGCCGGCTCGCGTGCTTTGTTGACACCGCAATTCTCAATGGAAGTCGCGCGCAACGTCGGATTTCCATTAAACAAAGACACCGACAGCTATGTACTGGTCGCGTTGTTCATTGCAGCTCTCACGGCCTATGGAAGCTGGAAGCGCGCACGCTACTTTGGCAACACAGCACCGCTGCTGACGTCCCTCACCACAGTGTTCCTTTTCGCGCTGCTGCCTCCCGCTGCCCGTCTATGGCCGGAAACACTGGGCCTGAGCTTCCTTTTTCTGTTTATCGCCGGTGTAGCGGCTGATCTGCTGGAGACACGCTGGCGGCGCTGGTTTCTATGGATTTTCTTCGCCGCCGCAGCCATCAGGATCGTTGAGAGCTGTCTGCGGCTGGCTGGCTGGATCCATCAAAATCCCATGTAAACACTGGCCCGCCGGGTTTATGATTACCGGAGAAAGTAAGCAATTCTTTGGCAGGTGGTCTTCATATGTTGCACAGCATATCGCGTCCCGCATTTTTCTCTATTCTTCTTTTTGCCTTTACCGTATCCGCCCTGGCGCAAGTGGACATTCGCGGCGTGCTTTCCACGAAACCCGCTCCTGTTCCCAACATCAGGCCGCATGGCGGTCCATCAACCGTGACCCCGCCGGGACCAAATGGCAACTCGCGCGGCGTGTCGTCAACCCCGGCCAAACCTGCGCCAGCGTTTCACAGAGTTTCCGTGCGTCTGCCGGTGCCGTTTGGCGATCCGCACCGCCGCGGCCGGGAAATCATTGCCATACCGTTGTTTTACCCTGTCTATCTCTATCCAAATAATTCCGCGGCTCCGCAGGAGCAGCAGGCTGCCGCGGACAATTCTTCACCGTCAGATGACGAGGCCGCCCTGCAGGAAGCCTACAACCGAGGAGCTCAAGACGCTCTAGCCCAACAGAATCGCAACCCCCAGCGCTCGTTCGGGACCACCAGCGGACGCCAAACCCGCCGCAGTCGAGCAAGCGCGATTCATCGAACCTGAGCCGGACAACACACCGCCCACCGTGTTCATCTTCAAAGACGGGCACCGCATTGAAAGCAAAAACTTCGCCATCATGGGCCAGACGTTGTTCGATTTTTCCAGCAAGCCTTTGCGGAAGATTCTACTGACTGATCTGGACTTGGCCGCTACATCGAAAGTGAATGATGAGATGGGGAATTCTCTGCGGCTTTTTTAATATCCCGAGCGTAGCGAGGGAACCCTATAGCCGCGAGACCCTCCGGGGCACGATTTTTTTTGGCCGCGAATGCACGCGAATAAACGCGAATCCAATTCAGAATACCTTGGAAATTCGCGTCAATTCGCAGCTAATGTTTTTCCGGTGATAGGGATCCCTCACTACGCTCGGGATGTGAAAACGTGATATACTTTCCTGTATTCATTCCTGTGACTAACCTCTGTGAATACAAGCAGTTAGCGGCAATTCGGGAGTCCTGAAAACAGCTTTCGAATCGCACTGATTGTGGGCTTGATAGCAACGCAGAGGCAGCGAGAAATTGAGAACAAAACTTCATGGCCGATGACCAGAACCCGCAACTCCCATTAACCCCCGGCGGAGATGACGGACCACTTCCTCCCGGTTCTCCCGGCGCCGCTAACGTGCAGCCCATCAACATTGAAGATGAGATGCGGCGGTCGTATCTCGACTACTCCATGTCGGTCATCATTGGCCGCGCGCTTCCCGATGTGCGTGACGGACTCAAGCCAGTGCATCGCCGCGTGCTGTATGCCATGCAGGAAATGGGATTGCAGTACAACAAGAAATTCACCAAGTGCGCCAAGGTCGTGGGACAGGCCATGGGTCTCTATCACCCTCACGGTGATTCGGCGATTTACGACACGCTCGTTCGCCTGGCCCAGAATTTCTCTCTGCGGTATCCGCTCATTGATGGCCAGGGCAACTTCGGTTCCGTAGACAACGATCCTCCGGCGGCCATGCGTTACACCGAATGCCGTTTGCAGCGCATTGCCGGCTCGCTGATGGAAGACATCGACAAAGAGACAGTCGACTTCGTTCCCAACTATGACGAGTCCACGCTCGAGCCCACGGTCCTGCCCGCGCGTATTCCCAATTTGCTGGTGAATGGTTCGAGCGGCATTGCCGTAGGCATGGCGACAAATATTCCGCCGCACAATCTCACGGAAATTGTTGAGGCCACCATTGCGCTGGTCAACGATCCGGCTCTCAAGCTCAAAGACCTTCTCAAGATCGTAAAAGGCCCGGACTTTCCCACCGGCGCTTACATCTACGGCCGCGCCGGAATTGAAGCCGCATACACCAACGGCCGCGGACGCTTCATCATGCGCGCCAAGGCCGCCATTGAAGACATGGCGCAAGGCCGCAAGTCGATCATCGTTACCGAGATTCCCTACCAGGTCAACAAAGCCAAGATCGTCGAACGCATTGCCCAGTTGGTGAATGACAAAGTCATTGACGACATCTCCGACGTCCGCGATGAATCCGGACGCGACGGCATGCGCATTGTGGTGGAACTGAAGCGCGGCGCCGAAGAGCAGATCATTCTCAACCAGCTTTTCAAGCACACGCAATTGCAGGAAAGCTTCAGCATGATTTTTCTGGCGGTGGTCAACGGACAGCCCAAGGAAATGGGCCTGGTCCAGGCCATACAGCACTTCATTGATCATCGCGTGGACGTGGTGCGCCGCCGCACCGTCTACCTGCTGGAAAAAGCCCGCGAGCGCGAGCACATTTTGGAAGGCTACAAGATGGCGCTCGATAACCTCGACATGGTTATCAAGCTCATTCGCGCCTCCGGCTCGCGCGCGGAAGCCAAAGACGCCTTGCTGGCCGCCAAGTACAAGATCGCCGATAAAGACATGCAGAAGCGCATCGGCGGCCCCGAAGGCCGGCTCAGCGCCAAGCAAGCCGATGCCATTCTGGACTTGCAGCTCTATCGCCTGACCCGCCTCTCGACGGACGAAATCCTGAAAGAACTCGAAGAGATCCGCGAAAAGATTGCCGGGCTCGAAGCCATTCTGGCGTCTGACAAAAAACTGCGCAGCGTCATCATCAAAGAACTCGAAGAAGTCAAAGAACAGTTCGGCGACGAGCGTCGCACCGAGATCACCGACGAATCCACCGAGATCACGCTCGAAGACCTGATTGCCGACGAGCAGGTCATCGTCACGGTCTCGCACAGCGGATACCTCAAGCGCACGCCCGTCTCCACCTACCGCCAGCAACGCCGCGGCGGCACCGGACGCACCGGCATGAAGACCCGCGAAGAAGATTTCGTCGAATATCTCTTCAGCGCGTCCACGCATTCGTATCTGCTGATCTTCACCAACGCCGGCCGCGTGTATTGGCTGAAAGTCTACGAAGTCCCCGACGTGGGCGCCGCAGGCAAAGGCAAACACATTGGCAATCTGGTATCGCTGCAGCCGGGCGAGACGGTGCGCACGCTGCTCGAAGTGCGCAATCTCGAAGAAGAAAACCGCTACGTCTTCTTCGTCACGCGCAACGGCACGGTGAAGAAAACGCCGGTCAAAGACTTCAGCAACGTAATGCAGCGCGGCATCATCGCCATCGGCATTGAAAAAGACGACGAGCTAGTCGCCGTCCGCCTCACCGACGGCAATCATGTCGTGTTCCTGGCTTCGCATGAAGGCCAGGCCATCCGTTTTGACGAAGAAGACGTCCGCTCCATGGGCCGCCCCGCCTTCGGCGTGCGCGGCATGGACCTCGACAAAGGCGACCACATCGTTGGCATGGCTGTAACGCCGAAAGACGGCAAAAAGAAAGCCAACGGCAAGAGTAAAGACAAAGACGGAAAAGACGCGCCGCCGGAAAACGTCCCCAGCCTGATCCTGAGCGTGACCGAGCAAGGCTACGGCAAGCGCACGCCGATCGAAGAATACCGCCTGCAATCCCGCGGCGGTAAAGGCGTGATCAACGTAAAGACCACAGCGCGCAACGGCAAAGTCTCGGCGATCATGCTGGTCGACGAAACGTCCGAAGCCATGCTGATCAGCCAGTTCGGCAAAATCATCCGCATCGACACCAAGCAAATCCGCGAAGCCGGCCGGTCGACGCAGGGCGTCCGCCTGTTGAATCTCGAAGCCGGCGACAAAGTAGCGTCCGCCGTGATCCTGCAGGAAAAAGAAGAAGACCCGAACGGGAGTTTGTTGCAGTAGGGATCTTCCCAAGACATTAGTTGCCTTTGCTAACTCTGTTAAGCCCGACTATGTTGCAACAGTTCTCATTGGGGAAAAGGATGATGGAACTGTTCAAGGCGTTAAGAATCCCGATGGCATTCAGAAGACAGTGCGTGAGAAGTGCGATGCCATCTATCCTCCGATTGTGTGGCGCTCCGCAGTGTACGAGAAGGACGGTAAGTCATGTGTGAAAGTGGAAATAGAGCATAGCGGAAACGCGCCACATTTTGCCGGTGCGGCGTGGATCCGGAAGGGCTCTGAGTCCATAAAGGCATCGGAAGAAATGCTACAAAAGCTCATAACCCTGAGAACCAGCAAGAACCGAGAGTTACAAAAATGGCTCGGCAAACAAGTGACCGCAACGTGGGTAAAGGAAGGGGACTTCCAGATGGTCCCCAAAATGAACCGCGTTTACAAAGACATAAAACTGGCGGCATTAACGGAGTTTTACGTAACGTTCGAAACGGTAGATCAAAGCTCACGAAAATCTGAACCGCTCAACGTCCTAACCTTGTCCTGGGATGATAGTGAGGATCGACTGCGTATTTTCATATCGGCGGTTTGAACGGGCAAGTCGCGCTTCCTGTCACCCATCTTCTGAGCAATTCTGCTCACTCTAGCCAGGCCAATCAGCGTAGTCTGCCAATTGAGCTAGTCCGCACTTTTTATCAGTCATCTTTTATCAGCAATCTTAAGGAGAAAATGAATTATGGATACGCCCGTAGTAGATACCCCAGAAGTAAAAGCTACTCCCCCGAAGACATCAGCAAGCGCGAAGAAAAAAGCTTCTGGCGAGCCCGCCGTCGATCTGTTTGCCGCAGCCCGCTACGCCAAGAAAATGCGGCGCAAAAAAGCGCATAGAGCTACGTTGAGAGGTTCACACACCAACGGCTGATTGCGCCGAACCTAAACAATTTCGTGCGCTCTAGTGCTGGCCACGCAACAAAATCTCGACGTAGAGACGTGGCATTGCCACGTCTCACTCTACAATGCGACGAGAATGGGTGTGCTGACGAGAATCAATACGCGTTCGTCGCGAACCACGAAAATTCTTCCCGGAACACACAGTCAGACGCGGCAGTGCCGCGTCTCTACGTTGAGTGCATTCTCCGCTCGCTCATCCGCGCTAGATGTCCGGCCCTTAACAAATGCCGTCCTCCACGTCTAAACTGAAGTCGCTCAATGATCATCCAACCCAAAATAAAAGGCTTTAAGCCAACCGTGCCGGCTTGGCCCGGACAATCCTCAACCTGATAGACTTTTCGCTGATGTCATTGCAAGACCAACTCGGCTTTACGTTCGTTGAACAGCCATCCCGGCGCATATGGCGCGTTGGCGACCTGGTCAGCGCCGTCCGCACCATGGTGGAGCACGGCTATACGGACGTTTGGGTGGAAGGCGAAGTTTCCAACTTTCGCCCCGCGGAGTCCGGACATCTTTATTTCACGCTGAAAGATGGCGATGCCCAGCTGCGCATTGTGATGTTCCGCAGCCAGGCGCGTTTGCTGCGGTTCCGTCCAGATAATGGAATGCAGATCATCGCTCGCGGCCGCGTTACGATCTACGACGCTCGCGGCGAACTCCAACTCTCCGCCGAATTTCTCGAGCCGTTGGGCGCCGGCGCGCTGCAACTGGCGTTTGAGCAACTCAAGGCCAAGCTGGCCCAAGAAGGCTTGTTTGATCCCGCAAGCAAGAAACCGATTCCGCTGTTGCCGCGAAAGATTGGCATTGTGACTTCCCCACGCGGCGCCGCGCTGCATGACATGCTCAACGTGCTCGCGCGCCGGCATGAGAGTGTCGGCATCTTGATTTATCCCGCGCAAGTGCAGGGCGAATCGGCCGCTACGGAAGTTGCCGCCGGAGTGAAATACTTCAACCGCGCAAAGGGCGTGGACGTAATCATCATCGCTCGCGGCGGCGGGTCCATTGAAGACCTGGCCGCTTTCAACGATGAAACACTCGCCCGAACGATTGCCGCTTCCGCGCTTCCCGTAATCTCCGCCATTGGACACGAAACCGACTTCACCATTGTCGACTTTGTTTCTGACCTGCGAGCGCCTACGCCTTCCGCCGCGGCTGAGTTGGTGATTGAGTCCAAACGCCAACTGGATGAACACCTGGCCCATCTGCAACAGAGACTGGCGCGCGCTGTCCGCTATCGGCTGCTGATGGCCAAGTCCCAGCTTGCGGAGCTTTCGCAGCATGGAGCGTTTGCCCGCGCGCGGGACCTGTTTGCCCGCCGGGCGCAGCGTCTGGACGAATTGGTCTATCGCCTGGCCGGCAACTTCCACAACTTGTTACGCGACTACACCCGCCGGTTGGATACAGCGTCCGGACGTGTCCTGCATTTTGATTTTCGGCGATCTCTGATTATCACGCGGACGCAGCTTGAATCGCGTACGGAAGCGCTTATCCGTACAATGCAGTCTTACGCCATGATCCATCGCGCGCGTCTGGACCAGCTTTCGGCAAGACTGGATGCGCTTTCGCCGATGAAGATACTGGACCGTGGTTATGCTCTGGTCTTTGATGCGACCGGTGCGCTGGTGAAAGATGCGGGGAAGCTCTCAGCGGGCGATCGGATTTCCGCGCGTGTAGCCCGCGGAAGCTTTACAGCAGAAGTGAAGGACACTAAACCAGATTGAGTCTCTTCTGAAATCCCGAACCGGCGGTTTTTTGCGGTGAGGGAACTCTATCACCAGAAGGCGCTTCAGGTGCGCACATGGCGCTCCTTAAGATTGTTCTTGTTCATAGTGATCTCTCATCCGCAAAAAGCGCGGGTTCGAGATTTTGTACAATCAAATCCGTGAGAAAACTTTTTGGAACAGATGGCATTCGCGGCGTTGCTGGCGAACCTCCTCTAGACAAGAAGACCGTCTATGCCATTGGCCGGGCCCTTGGCGACCATCTGCCCGCGGGGCCGAAGCGCATTGTGATTGGCCAGGACACGCGCCAGTCCAGCCCCTGGATTGCCGACGTGCTTTCCGCCGGTCTGCGCGACTCGGGTGTTCAGATCGAGAGCGCCGGCGTGATTCCCACTCCGGCTGTGGCGTATCTGGCGCGTTCGCAGGGATTTTCCGCCGGGGTGGTCATCTCCGCTTCGCACAATCCGTGGCAGGATAACGGCATCAAAATTTTTGGCGGAGACGGTTACAAGCTCGCAGACGCAATCGAACTGGAAATTGAAACCGAGATTTTCGCGCTACTGAAGTCTGAAGCGCCCTATCAGCCGGCCATTCCCAGTGGTTCGTCGGTGCCGGGTGACGATCTTTTGCGTGCGGCTTATGTGCAATGGCTGGGGCGTCCGGTTGTCGGCGCCGAGCGGCTCAAGGCGGTGGTGGACTGCGCCAACGGCGCTGCCAGTAGTCTCGCGTCGATCATTCTTGAGCGCTGCGGCCTGTTGGCCGACTTGATTCATCACACCCCTACTGGCTCCAACATCAACGAGGACTGCGGCGCTCTCCACCCCAAGGTGGTTGCCGCCGAGGTCGTCGAGCGCGGCGCTGATCTGGGCGTCTGCTTTGACGGTGACGCGGACCGCGCGCTCTTCGCGGACAGTAGCGGGAACATTGTGAACGGTGATGCCGTCATGCTCCTTCTGGCGCGTGAACTGAAGGAACGCGGAGAGCTGGCCAGCGATACCGTGGTCGCGACGACCATGTCGAACATGGGCCTGGAGATTGCTCTGCGCGAAGCCGGCATCAAAATGCTGCGTGCTCCGGTCGGCGACAAGTACGTTTTGGATGAAATGAAGGAATCCGGCGCCGTGTTGGGTGGTGAGCAATCCGGCCACATCATTCTTTCGCGCGAGTCCACCACCGGCGATGGCCTGCTCACGGCTATCCATGTTCTGGGAATCATGGCCCGCAGCGGCAAGACTCTGGCCGAGCTCGTGGCCGGGATGAAGGTCTTTCCCCAGGTTATCAAGAACGTGCGTGTGCGCGAAAAGTTGCCGCTGGAGAAGATTCCCGCCGTCCACGCTTCCATCGAAGAAGCCGAGCGCGATCTCGATGGCTCCGGCCGCGTGGTGGTCCGCTACTCAGGGACCGAAGCTCTGGCCCGGGTGATGATTGAAGCGGAGTCCGAAGAGAAAATGGAAAAACACGCCGACGCAATTGCCCAGGCTATTCAAACAGCGCTGGGAGCATGAGAATTCAACCCTACTCTTAGTTACTATCCCTTTGCTCCCAAGCCCGCGATGATGCCCCACGTGGTCAAGCCGCTCATCACCGTTGTCCAGTAACCGAATTTCTTGTAGTAATACTCGGCGCAGCTTTCCTGGTCTGACTGGGCCAACGTGCCATTGATGGTCGGATCAGAAAGGTTGCGTACGCAGGCCCAATGCGGTGGCGCATTCATTTCACTGCACGCCAGTCCCAGGCAGGCGTCATCCATTTCCACGGCCATGCCCAGTTTGTCGAGATGGTTCATGCTGGTCCCGAACTCAAAAATGTCAGTGGTCAGGATGGGATGGAACGCAGGAATATCATCGGCGCCATCAAAATACGCTTTGGCCGGGTATGTTGACGATGTGGTGCAGCCGCACTTGGGATTCGGCGGCGTCCCTTTTGGATCGCTCTTGCCCGTAAGGTGCTCAGCGTATTTCTGCATGAGTTTTTCGGCGTCCGGCATGTGGCTGGTCGGGATGACCCACTTTGATTCGAACGTTTTGTTGTTGAACGGCGCCTTGGCAAAATCCTTCATGCATTGAAAGCGGGCTGCGCGGCTGACGGACACATCCCCGAGTTGCATGCTGCAGTAAACGCCGCCGGAGGTCCCGGTAGTCAAAAAAACGCGGGGATGGGAGTCCGCAATCATCTGGGCCAGCATGTCCTTAATGGGAAGAGACATGCTTCCATCGGGAAGCGGCTTGGCGTCCTCGCTCATGTGGAGTTCAGTCTTATAAACCATGACTTTGACTTTGTTGATTTCAATGAGGAAGTAACTTCCCAGCCGCTTGCTCACCAGCGAAGGCCC
The DNA here is from genome assembly GCA_003140235.1 of Acidobacteriaceae bacterium. GTDB lineage: Bacteria > Acidobacteriota > Terriglobia > Terriglobales > Acidobacteriaceae > Angelobacter. The sequence goes on along the minus strand of PLJN01000123.1, from coordinate 38,291 downwards.
TTTAGGTCCGATCAGCGGCAGGAAGTGCGTCTCAAAATTCTTGGCATAGTGATACCACTCAGTGTCCTTGTGCCCCGGCGTCAGAACGTCGGCCATGGCCTGGGCCTCAGCCGCCGTGTCCATCATGGCAATCACGTCAACGTGCGGAAGCGAGTCATTCGGTCCTGGTGCCGGCGTCATGGGCTGGGGAATGGGCGCCAGACCTTTCGGGAACGGAATGTCTTTCACGTAGGAAGTCGCAGCCGCGGCCTTGGTCTCGGCTTGCCCTGCGCCGTACTTTAGATGGGTACACAAATCTGAGCGGCGCTGAAGAGTCTCTGAGGGGTAGCAGTTGAACGGCATGGGAGGGTCTCTTTCCAATGAAAATTTAGCCCCTAACCTACCGCATGCAACAAGGCAGGTCAAGCAATGGAATTTCCCACAATGAAACTCACGAGGACGCTCCGGGAATCAAAATGGGAAATTTACTTTACGTTCCGCCAATTGAGGCCGGCGCCTGATTCCACCAGCAACGGGACTCGCAAGGCATAGACGTTTTCCATCTTGTCCCGCACCAACTCGGTCATGGTTTCAATTTCCGCTTCGGGGACTTCGAACAAGAGATCGTCATGCACCTGCAGCAACATGCGCGACTTAAGGTTGCGGATTCGCAGCTCATGGTCAATGCGAATCATCGCCAGCTTGATCAGGTCGGCGGCGGTGCCTTGCAACGGCGTGTTCACGGCGGTACGTTCGGCAAAGCCGCGCATGTTGGCGTTTTTGCTGTTGATATCCGGAATGGGACGCACGCGGCCAAACAGGGTCTTGACGCGTTGTTCGCGCCGCGTTTCTTCCAGTGTCTGGTCAATGAATTTGCGGACACCCTGGTACTTCTCAAAGTAGGCATCAATAAACTTTTTGGCTTCGCGCTGATCGATTCCGAGTTGTTGCGACAGGCCAAACGGTGAAAGGCCATAGACAATCCCAAAATTCACAGCTTTGGCTCGGCGGCGATGCTCGGCGTCAATCATCATGGGCGGCACGCCGAAGACCTGGGATGCGGTGAGCGAATGAATGTCGTCACCGCGGCGGAAGGCTTCCACCAGCAGCGGATCTTCAGAAAAATGCGCCAGCAACCGCAGCTCAATCTGCGAATAGTCGGCGGAAAGCAGCACGTGGCCGGCTTCTGCCACGAATGCCGCGCGAATCTCCCGCCCAAGTTCGGTACGGATCGGAATATTCTGCAAGTTGGGATTGGTGGAAGAGAGCCGTCCCGTCGCTGTGCCTGTCTGGTTGAAGGTCGTATGAACCCGCTTGGTGCTTGGGTCCATTAGCTTCGGCAGGGTGTCCACGTATGTGTTCTTGAGTTTAGCAAGCTGGCGATACTCCAGCACCAGCCGGGGAACTTCATGCTCGGTGGAAAGGGCTTCCAATACGTCAACAGCGGTCGAAATGATTTTCCCCTTGCCCTGCTTCATTGGCTTGGGCAGGTTCAGCTTGTTGAACAGAACATCTCCCAACTGCTTGGGTGAATTGATGTTGAATTCAAAATCGCATTTCTGATGGATCTCGCGGGCCTTGGCGTCGCACTCTCTTTCGAGACGTACAGACAGCTCTTGCAGAATGTCGCAATCGATTTTGACCCCGGCTTCCTCCATGCGCGCCAGAACCGGGACCAGGGGCAGATCAATCTGCTCGTATAGCTCGACCAATCCCGCCGTTTCAATTTCTTTGCGCAGCACGCTGGAGATGCGGCCGGTCACATCGGCCGCCTCAGCCGGTGAACCGGAAAGTTTGAGGTTGAAGCTGCGGACGGCAATCTCCGGGAGCGAGTGGTTGGTGTAGGTAGGATTCACCAGGTAGGAAAAGAGCATGGGCTCGTCGCGAACGCCCGCCAATTCAATGCCCTGGGGCGCAAGCTGACGCAGAGCAGCTTTGTAATCGTGGATGGCCTTGGGCGTCTGCGAATCCGAGAGGATCTGCTTGAGTTCGGCGCTGATTTGGTCGTCAATGAGCGATGCCGTGAACGCCTTGCCCGGTTCCGCCGACAGTCCTATCTTCCACGAGTCAGGTTCGGCCCTAACCGTCGGGGGAACCGGCGGTCCATCAAAAAGCAAATTGCCGGTTGTTGGCTCGGATTCTTCTTCCTCTTCTTCCTGCGTCTCCGGAACAACTACAGCAACACCCAGAGCAACCGCCAGCGGCGCCTTAGATTTGGTTAGAGCCTTCAGTTCTTCAGAAGACTTCAGACCTCGATAGTCCGTCTCCCGCACTTCCATGGACGGAGCAATCTCTTTGAGCAGCGTGGTGAACTCAAGTTCGCTGAAGAGCGCGCGCAGGGCGTCGGCGTCGGGTTCGCCGGCAACCATCTTTTCGAGATCAAGATCGATGGCCACGTTCTGGTCTATGGTGACGAGCAGCTTGCTCCACAGGATCATGTCCTGGTTGGTCTGCAGAGACTCGCGGTAGGTCTTGCGCTCGACTTCAGCCGCGTGGTCCAGCGCATTTTCGAGGGTTCCAAATTTCTTGATCAGATCGACCGAACCCTTGTCGCCTATACCCGGCGCTCCGGGAATGTTGTCAACGGAGTCGCCGCGCAGCGCCATTACGTCAATCACCTGGTCCGGACGCACGCCCAGCGTCTCCTCGACCTTCGCCGCGTCAAGAATCAGATTGTCCTTGGTGGGATTGAGCACGTTGATCTTGTCGGTTACGAGCTGCAGCATGTCCTTATCGCTCGATACGACAAAAACCTGGTAGCCACTATCGGCTGCTTTGCGGGCCAGTGTGCCGATTACGTCATCGGCCTCAAACCCTTGCTGCTCGAGAATCGGAATGCGGTACGCCTCGAGCGCGCGGCGAATGTAGGGGACCTGCTGGACCAGATCCAGCGGCATCTCCGCGCGATTGGCTTTGTAGCCGTGGTAGGCAGTGTCCTGAAAACTCTGGGTCTTGAGATCGAACCGTTTGACGGAAGTGACGGCCTTGGCCTGCTCGTCGCGAAATGTTGGGCCGGCCACATCGAACACAGCAGCGAGATATTCAGGATGAAAGTCCGCGCGCAGCTTGCGCAGCATGTTGACGAAAACGAAAGTCGCGGCCGTGGGGACTCCGGTCTTGGTAGACATGGGCCGCTGCCGCGCCATGGCGTGATAAGCGCGAAAGATCGAAGACATGGTGTCCAGCAGGTAGACGCGGCCTGTCTGCGCGGTTTGGGAAGGCGAGGCCAAAGAGAAAGTCTATCAGCTTCGATTACTCACGCGACGCGGCTGCTGACTTACGAATTCGGCTTCACGGTTTCACCATCATCGGTACAGCGGCATTCGTTGAATGACCGTCCGCGTCTTCAACCACCACGTGGAGCGTCACGGGCTTTTGTGCCGCTGGGCTGGGCGCCGTCAGGGACTTGAGAATCCAGCCGCTGGCTTCCACCGGTTCGCCGGGTTTCACCGCGTCGTCATCGTAGAAGGTAGCGAACTTATAAGGGGCCTTGCCACCCGTAACGTAGGTGGTCAAGTTGAAGGGTGCGCCCGGCGCAACCGTGGTCGCGCTCAGATGAATAGGAACAACCGTGACCAAGGTTTCTCCCGTAGGGCCGGAGGCCGTGACGGCAGAACCAAAGTAGAAGCCGACAATCGTGCCGAAGACACCGAGAAGTAACGCGAGAATTTCTTTTCCTCGCTCAAACCGTCGCTCGTGCGCCGGCGTTTCTTCCGTGGTTAAAGCCGAGACCACCAGCACAACCGCTGTTCCAATCGTCACCACGGCAAAAAGATAGGTGATCAGGCCGCGGGCAAATTCAACCTGACCCATCTTCGCCAGCACCAGGCCCTTGTCCAATCCCAGAGTGGAGGCGCCAATCAACAGAACAATTGCGAAAAGCATGGCCGCCGTAAGGACGATGACTGGATTGAGATATGCTTTGATGCCCGCAGGAGCTTCTGCAAGCGGCTTCGTGGGACGCTGATCATTTTCGTTGGCCATGGGTTGGTCCTTTCCTCAGTAGTTTGATCAGATACACTATGCAGGCGTATTCATTTCAAGCAATTCCTTTAGTGCGGCTTGGAGCAACTTCCAGCCCTCAGACCCGGTGAGTTTGCACTGCATCAAAATCCTTCGTTTCAGGATCAGTGGCGCCACACCAATACCACATTTGACGTAGAGATCTCGAAAAAATTGTTTTCCATTGCACTTGATCAGCCACCCGTCCTGCCATTCCTGTTCTCGAGCCTGCAACAGCGATTCGCATTTCTTGACGAACTCAGCATCCCAGTCAGATTTCTTGATCTTTAATACTTGAGCTTGCACCGCCTCCAACCTTGCAAAAAGTACTTGAGCGGCCTCGCCAAAGTTCTTGTCTGACACTTCTTTGGGGCGGAGGCCGGGGTTTTCGTACTCGTACGCGTCATACACTTCTTCAATGACTCGCGAGACTAATTGTGTTCTGGCAGTGTCCGCGAACAACTTGCTTGCCTCACCTAAATTCGACGGAAAAGACCCGAGTTTTTCCTGTCGAAGTACGTCAAAAAGAACAGCGGAGTCGATCAAGTAATTTTCCAAGCAGTAACGATCCCACTGCTTAATCTTGACTTTCAGAGAGCTCTTAAGTGTGCTCGGCTTTCTATCCTGATCAAACAGAAAATATGAAATATTTTCCTTTTGGCCTTTTGTTTCGGCCTCCTGTAATTTTCGGATATGTTTTTCTACTTGCCCGCGTCCTGACAATTCTCTGAACTTGATTTTCGCAAGCATTTCGGGAAAACCGGCTTCCAATAAGTCAACATCATCTTCGCCCTCGACGAAAATGACACCTTCATAAAGCATCTCTTCCACTTCGGACGTTCCCAAGAGCCGCAAGGCTTGCGCTACTTCCGGTTGGTCTTTTTTCCGAATCTCAGAGACGATACTGCCTTGCCTTAAATGATATGCAGAGCAATCAGCGCGTCGCATTGCAGTGCTGAATATTTCGGCCGAGTGCGAGCATATGATGGCCTGGATGTTTTTCGGCAAGAGATACTCATCCAGGAGAAAGCCAAGGAGGGATTTACACACTGCCGGATTCAGATGCAGCTCGGGCTCGTCAATAAGGATCATACCTCCTGCTTCAATCGATCTCGCAATGATCAGGAAAGTTAAGATGAGACCCTTCTCTCCGCTGCTCATTGAATCAATGTCAAACGTCTCTCCCGTAATGGTGTCTTTAATGATTATGGAAGCTTGCCCGTATTGATTCACGCCGAATGTTTCTATGGCACGACCGGTAAGCAGTTTAGTAAAAATCTTACTAAACGTTGCAAGTAGAATCTCTTTGCTTTCTGGGCTATCGACCAGTGACGCAAAGATCGTATTCTTTAACCTTTGATATTTTGACGCGGGCGCGGAGTTATGCGATTCCAGCTGTTGGGCAGCATCTACTGCTCCCAATTGAATTGGCATCTCTCCTGGAGGTAAAGCCCTATCGGCGGGGAAATAGCTGAACTTAGTCGTGAACGGGTCGAGGGTTCCTTCCAACACAGAAAAGAGAAGTTGCGAAAAGGAGTCGTCCCCGGAAATGCCTGAGGTAGCTGGATCGATTTTTAGAGCGAGTTTGCATTGACGGCTCTGGCTAATTCTTCCGATGTTCTCGTTCACGTATGTACCAGCTTGCTGCATCGCCAGTTGTCCGGCCGGGGAAGACAGGAATTGAACTAACCCGAGTGGCCCACTATCCAGCAGCGAAATGCCACTCTGCGCAGCAACAACAGCTCGACAAAGATCAGTGAATTTTTCCGGTAAGAGTGCGATTTCGGAGTCACTTAGCGTGAAATCACAACTAATTTGCACGGGCCGTTTACTATCTCTGGCGATTGCACCGAAATTGAACATTTGAGGTAGCTGAGGTGAAATTGCACCTAAGCTTATGAATGTATTGCGAGTCTCCTGTTGAGTCCGAGGAGCAAGCGTAGCTTTAACTAGTCGAATTGCTTCAAGCACAGTCGTCTTTCCGACCGCGTTCGGACCAACAATCAAATTGGCTCCAGGCTTAAAGTCAATTGAGAGCTCGTCAAGAGAGCGGAAATTCCTAACCGATAGTGATGATATATGCATTCCAAAATTGTATAGCGGCTAACCGACAAAACAAGGCAACCTTTTGGATAAATCGGTCCATATTCACTCCACGAACATGCAATCCCCATAGGAGAAGAACCTGTACTTCTCGCGCACCGCGTGTTCATAGGCCCGCAACATATTCTCTCGTCCGGCGAAAGCAGAGACCAGCATCAGGAGCGTGGATTTAGGCAGATGGAAGTTCGTCAGCATTGCGCCAACTACTCGGAACTCAAAACCGGGATAGATGAAGACCTCCGCCTCGCCTGAGCCTGCCTGAATTGGTCCTGACGGGTTCGCCGCCGCGTACTCCAGAGTCCGCACCGTAGTTGTGCCCACAGCAACGATCCGCCGTTTCTCCTCCAACGCGCGGTTGATAGCGTTAGCGGCATCGGGAGAAATGGTGAAGCTCTCGCGATGGATCTTGTGTTGTTCAACATTGTCCACATGCACCGGCTGGAACGTCCCTAGTCCAACGTGCAAAGTGATCTCGGCGATTTCGATTCCCCGCAGGCGGATGCCTGCAAGAATTTCCGGCGTAAAGTGCAGGCCGGCCGTAGGAGCGGCAACGCTGCCTTTAGTTCTGGCGTAGACAGTCTGATAGCGTTCACGGTCGTCGCTTCGGTCTTCGCGGCCGATATATGGTGGCAAGGGAACGTGGCCCAGTTTCTCGACCACGCAAAAAAAGTCCGGTACCGGACCAAAACGCAGTGTGCGCTCGCCAAAGTCTCCGCGCGCCGTAACTTCGGCCTTCAGTTCTTCGTTCTCGCCAAATGAGATTTTCTCGCCTACGCCGATTTTTTTTCCGGGACGGACCAGGGCCTCCCAGACGAAATCGCCGGTCTGCCGCGTGAGCAGGACTTCCACCTGGCCCTGCAGGAATTCCCCGGCAGCGTTGCTTCTAGGGTTTCTGGGTCTGATAGGCTGGGCCTTGAGACCAACGCGGCGTCCAAAAAGCCGTGCGGGAAAGACCCGGCTGTTGTTGACGACCAGCAGGTCTCCGGAACGCAGAAACTCAGGAAAGTCCTTGAATTTCAGGTCTTTGAACGTGCCCGACCGCCGTGAGAGGTGGAGCATGCGGGAGGCGCTCCGGTCCGGCAGGGGGTCCTGAGCAATAAGTTCCTCGGGAAGATAAAAATCGAAGTCGGAAACCAGCACTATTTAGATTATATTTGTTCAATCCCGTCCCTGGGGGGTTTCCGGGGACCTTGGCCAAAAGACGAAGCCCTAAGTGGAGTCTGGGCGAGGGCGGAGATGCGTGCATGTTTAATGAAAACGAAGATTACGTCCGGCGGGAGATCTGCCGTGTAGGCAATATGCTGCATCAGCGCGGCTTTGTGGCTGCCTGTGATGGCAATATTTCCGTCCGCTTGCGGCAAGACCTGGTGCTGTGCACCCCAACCTCAATTTCCAAAGGCATGATGGAGCCGGACGACCTGGTGCTCATCAATATGTCCGGGGCGCAGATTGGAGGCGACCGGCGGCCGTCCACGGAAATGGGAATGCATTTGCTTTTCTACCGCATGCGTCCCGAGATACGCGCCGTGGTTCACGCGCATCCGCCTACGGCGACCGGCTTTGCCGCCGCCGGCATTCCCCTCGACGAACCTTTGGTAGCGGAAGTGGTCGTAGCTTGCGGCAGCATTCCACTGGCCCGCTATGGCACTCCCGGAACTCCGGAACTCTCACAGGTACTGGCTCCTCTAGTACCGGACAATGATGCTATCCTGATGGCCCACCATGGCGTGGTCACCTCCGGTCATGATCTGCTCAGCGCTTACATGAAGATGGAAACGGTGGAACACTACGCTAAGATCGTACTCGTGGCGCGGCAATTAGGTCCTACACAGCCGCTGCCGAAAGAAGAAGTCCGCAAGCTCATGAAGGCCCGCGAAAACTATGAGGCCAACCGTCTGCCGGTGCTCGCCGACCTCGACTGATGGAAAGCGCTATTCTTCCGCAAATGAATGCGAAACACATTAACCCGATATTGAACGTATCCGACATCTCCGCCAGCTTCGCCTGGTTCGAAAAATGGGGCTGGAAAAAAATGTGGGATTGGGGAACGCCTCCGACTTTCGGGGCGATCGGGTCAGGCGAATGCGAGATTTTTCTTTGCCTGGGAGGCCAGGGTGGCCGCGGCAAGGGCGCCAACGCCTATACGTTTGGACCAGACGGAGACGAAATGGCCGACAAAGGTGTCTGGATGTCGGTGTTTGTGGACAACGTGGATGAGATCCACAAACAGTGTGCGGCGGCCGGGCTCGACGTCACTTTCCCGCCCAACGACATGCCATGGAACGTCCGCGAGATGCATGTGCGGCACCCGGACGGCCACGTATTTCGTGTCAGCCAGGGCATTGAGTGCGAATAGCGGTAAACTTTAACTATGTCAGGCCATTCCCACTCGCACGGACATTCCAGCGCCACAGTGCTGCGCTACTCACTGGTGGCGACGTTTATCTATGTGCTGGTGACTCTGGTGGCCGGGCTCCGTGCGCACAGTCTGGCATTGCTTTCAGAAGCCGGACACAACGTAACTGACCTGCTGGCTCTTCTGCTCTCCTGGGTTGCGGTGTACATCCAGACGCGCCCGCCCAGCGCCACCAAGACTTTTGGCTATCATCGCGCAGGGGTGCTGGCGGCTTTTGTGAATGCGCTCACGCTGGTGTTCATTGCGTTTTACATTTTTTATGAAGCGATTCTGCGTATGCAGCAGCCGGTTGCCGTGCAGCCCAAGCTGATGATCTGGGTGGCCGTGGCCGGCGTTTTGATGAACGGCGTAATGTCCTGGTTCCTGTTTCGTTCCTCCAGCGACGTGAATATTCGCAGCGCCTTCATTCATCAGTTGGGCGACACGCTTTCCACCGCCGCCGTGATTGTGGGCGGCTGGGTGATCTTGTGGACCGGGAAAAACTGGGTGGACCCTGCGCTCTCGATGGGCATTGGCTGCCTGATTCTCTGGTCGTCGCTGGGCATCATCCGAGAGACGCTGAACATTCTGCTGGAAGGCGCGCCTCGCGGGATCTCCGTGGAGCAGATCGCCTCCTGTCTCACCGCCGTGGATGGCGTGAATGACGTGCATGACGTTCATGTGTGGAGCATTGGATCGGAAACCCACGCGTTGTCATGCCATATTGGAATTGCCGATATCCAGGTTTCCGAAAGCGAAGCCATCCTGCGGCGCGTGAAAGAAGTGCTGGCCGCCCGCTTCCACATCCATCACACCACGATTCAATTCGAGAACGTGGTATGCGATATTGCCCATGGATGCGTGATTCCTGTGAGTCCGCAGCACCGGCACGACCATACGTAATCGCCCTCGCGGCCTTTCTGATCGCCACACACAATGTTAACGGGCCATTAACTTTTCTCTCCCATTCGTCCGCTTCGGCTCCTCCGGCTGTAGAATGTGAAGCTGGCATGCCGGGAGAACGTTTATGCTGAAGTTGCAAAGCCGAATCAGGCCATTCTTCTTCATTTTGTTTTCAGCCGCACTTTGCCTTAGCGCCCAGCAAGCCGGACAGCCCGCCCCCAGTCCGGCAACCACGCAAAACAGCGGAACAGCGCCAATACCGTCATTGAAAGTGTCCACGCGTATGGTGCTGGTGGACGCCGTGGTGACCAATAACAACGGCGATCCGGTCACCGGACTGCAACCATCGGATTTCGTGGTCCTGGAGAACGGCCGGCAGCAGATGATTCGCGCTTTTGGCGCCCGCGAAGGCATGCCCGCGGGACGCAGTCAGTTTGCCCCGCGCGTTCTGCCGCCGAACGTCTTCACCAATATCCCGGACGTCAATCTCGCGGACGGACCGCCGACCGTGGTGCTGATTGACGCTCTGAATACACTGACCAAAGACCAGCCTTACATGCGCCAACAACTGGTCAACTATCTCAAGAATATGGGAACGCGGCACAACGTGGCGATTTACACGCTGGGCAGCAAGCTGCGGCTGGTGCAGGACTTCACCACCGATCCCGCCGTGTTGCAGGAGGCGATCAAAAAGCTGGCGTTGCATTCGTACGATCCGTTTGGGGATTCGTCCAGCATGGCGGCGCAATCGATCGCCGACTTTCAGTCGGAACAGCAGGCGTTGATGACGGATATGCGCGTCACTCTTACCGTGGAAGCGCTAAAAAGTATTGGGCGCAATGTGGCCGGTTTTCCCGGACGCAAGAACCTGATCTGGCTCTCCGGAGCGTTTCCTTTCTACCTGGCGCCGGATGCCGACTCCAATAATCCGTTTATGAACCTATGCTTTTGACAAGAAAGGCAAGCTCGTGGCGAACGCGGCCGATACCGTGACCACCGCCCTCAAACCGGACACCTATGCCGCGATCATGGCCAGCCGTCTGGAACTGACACAGAAACTAACTCTCGCCCCGGGCAAGTACACGCTCAAGATCGGTGTGCGCGATGTAAAAACCAGGCTGATCGGGACGGCCACGACCAGTATCGAAGTACCGCGAGAGTAGTCAGTTTTTTCGCGATGTAAGGCCGGCGAAGCTGATAGCATTTCTTTCTATGTCCGGTCAGACTGTGCACTATGCGTTGATGGAGTCTCCCGTCGGTCCACTGCTGCTCGCGGCCACCGCGCGCGGACTGCGCTGCCTGCAATTCCATCGCGGCAAATTGCCTGAGCCCGAAAAAGACGAGGTCTGGATTGAGTCGTCGGCCATGCTGCGGCTTTATCAGGACAAATTGCAGGCCTACTTTCGCGGCGAATTACGCGACTTTGATTTCGACCTGGACCTGGTCGGCACAGACTTCCAGAAGAAGTGCTGGAACGCCCTGTGCGAAATTCCTTACGGCCAGACCTGCTCCTACGCGGAGCTGGCGGAAAAAGTTGGTAGCCCGAAAGCGTTTCGCGCCGTTGGTCAGGCAAACCATCAAAATCCCATTGCCATTGTTGTGCCTTGCCACCGGGTCATTGGCGCCAATGGCACACTCACCGGCTACGGTGGCGGGTTGGAAACCAAGGAAAAACTTCTGCAACTGGAAGGCGTGAGACTGTTCTAAACAAAAAGCCGCTCCCGAGAGAGCGGCTTCCATCACTAATTTGCGGCGTTATTTGAAAAAGCTGTCCGCCTGAGCGAGACGCTTGTTGATCTCGTCCCAATTCACCACGTTCCACCAGGCTTTCAGGTAGTCGGGGCGGCGGTTCTGATATTTCAGATAGTAGGCATGCTCCCAGACGTCATTGCCCATTACCGGAAACTCTCCATTGGTCATGGGATTGTCCTGGTTCGCGGTTGCCTTGATCTGGAACTCACCGGTTTTCGTACGTACCAGCCACACCCAGCCGCTGCCAAACTGGCCTACGCCGGCAGCTTCAAATTTTTCTTTGAAAGCGTCGAAGTTGCCAAACGACCGGTTGATGGCGTCAGCAATGGCGCCCGTGGGCACGCCGCCTTTGTGGGGGCCCATGATCTCCCAGAACATGGTGTGGTTCACGTGACCGCCGCCGTTGTTGCGGACTGCGCCGCGAATGTCTTCCGGCAAAGTGCTGAGCGTGCGGACCAATTCTTCAGCGGTCTTTTTCTGAAGGTCGGGATATTTCTCCACCGCGCCATTCAGCTTTGTGACATAAGCCGCGTGGTGCTTGTCGTGATGGAGATGCATGGTTGCTTCGTCAATGTGGGGCTCCAGCGCGTTGTACGCGTAGGGCAATGCAGGGACTTCATAAGCCATATCAATCACCTTTTCTTTTCTTCTCCCAAACTACAGGAGCAACGCGGGCTATTCCCGCGAAACTTTTTGTCTAAATTTCCGCGAACGCCATTTCCAGCAGCGTCTTTTGCTCCATCTCGTGCGCAGTGTGCGATCCCGTGGAGGGGCTGGACGAAGCCGAGCGTTTTACCGAACGGACGCGCGCTCCGCCGGCCAGCCGCTCTATCTCAGGATAGATGTAATGGAGCGCTCCCATGTTGGCTGGCTCTTCCTGCACCCACAGCAATTCGCGCGCGCCGGCATGTTGCGCGATGGCCGCTGCCAGTTCCGCTTCCGGCAGAGGATGCAGCTGTTCCACAAAAACGATTGCCGTGCGCGTATCACCGCGGCGCTTGCGATCGAGCCGCAGCTCGTGGCCGATTTTTCCGGTACACAGGATGACGCGCTCGCCGCTGATGATTTCGGGGTCTTGAATCACGGTTTGGAAGCTGCCAATGCTCAGCTCGCTCAGTGGACTCGCCGCCGCCGGATGGCGCAGCATGCCTTTGGGCGTCAGCGCAATTAGCGGTTTGCGCCAGTTGCGGAGCGCTTGTCGCCGCAGTAAATGAAAATATTGCGCGGCAGTCGAGGGCTGGCAGACCTGCATGTTGTCTTTGGCCGTGAGTTGCAAATAGCGTTCAAGGCGCGCGCTGGAATGCTCCGGGCCTTGGCCTTCGTAGCCGTGCGGCAACAGCATCACCAATCCGGAAAGAAGCCCCCACTTGTCTTCTCCAGCAGCAATAAATTGGTCAATGATGACCTGCGCGCCGTTGGCGAAATCTCCGAACTGGGCTTCCCATAGCACCAGTGCATCGGGATAATCGCGGCTGTATCCGTATTCAAAGCCGAGAACCGCTGCTTCCGACAGAATGGAGTTGTAAGCTTCGAACGACGACTGGTCGGCCGCAAGATGGTTCAGCGGGACGTACTCCTGCTCATTCTCCGTGTCAATCAGCACGGAATGGCGATGATTGAAAGTGCCGCGGCGGCTGTCCTGCCCGGAGAGGCGAATCGGAATTCCTTCGGTCAACAGTGACCCGAAAGCTAGAGCTTCCGCCATGCCGTAGTCGAGCGGCGTTGTGCCGGTGCCCATTTTCTCCCGCTGCTCCAACAGCTTTTTTACTTTGGGATGGATCGCGAAGTCTGTGGGATAGCTGGTAAGACCGTGCGTGAGCTGGCGTAGAGTGTCTTCGTCTACCGCAGTGGGCACTTCCAATGCAGCGTTGTAGCGTCCGCCAACATACTTGCCCCAGTAACCGGGCAAGTGGCGCAGCACGGGTGCCTTTTGCATCTTCGCCGCTGCGTCATAAGCCACGTCTACTTCTTTGCGGAAGCGCGACTCCATCTCCGCGGTGTCAATCTTGCTCTTTTGCGCGTAGAGCTGAAACAGCGGCGGACGAGCGTTGATCTTCTTATAGAGCAGGGGCTGGGTAATGGTGGGATCATCCACTTCACTGTGACCATGGCGGCGATAGCCGATGAGATCAATCACCACGTCACTGCCAAAGTGATAGCGGTACTCCGCCGCCAGCCGGGCCACGCGCAACACGGCTTCCGGGTCTTCCGCGTTCACGTGGAAAATTGGGATAGCTTGGCGCTTGGCCAGGTCGGAAGCAAAGCGCGCGGTATGCAACTCACGAGGATTGGTGGTGAAGCCAATCATGTTGTTCACTATCACGTGGACGCATCCGCCCACGGAAAAGCCCTTTAGCCCGGAAAAATTCAGTGTCTCCGCCCAAATACCCTGGCCGGAAAATGCGGCGTCACCATGCAGGATGATTGGAAAAATTTCGCGGACGCCGTTTTCGCCAATGTGGGTCTGCTTGGCGCGGCTGCGGCCCAGAGCTACCGGGTCCACGGCTTCGAGATGGCTGGGGTTCGACACCAGATGCATGCGCACGGGCTTGCCGCTCCGTGTGTGGTACTCGCCGGTTGCACCGTGATGATATTTCACGTCACCGCCGCCCAGCACGCTGCGCGGATCAACGTCTTCAAACCCGGCAAGAACGTTTTCCAAAGGCACACCCACCACCAGCGACATCACGGCAAGGCGTCCGCGATGGCTCATGGCCAGCACGGCCGTGTGCGCTCCCAGCTCAACGCCGGTTTCGAGCACTGTATCGAGCAGCGGAATCTGCGCGGTAGCGCCTTCGCCGGAATAACGCTTGGTGCCGAGATAACGCGTCTGAAGAATCTGCTCGAACAGATCAGCTTGCAGCAGCCGCTCGGTCAACCAGCGGCGATCAATCGTTTGCGATCCGAAGTTTTCGTCTTCCAAACGCTCCTGGACCCACTCGCGGCGATCGCTTTGCGGAAGATGCATGAACTCCGCGCCAATGGAGCCGCAATAGATGTGCCGGGCTTCGTCCGCTGCGGTGCCCTCGATTCGAATTTCCGGAAAACCCCCGGCAATGGGCCCGCCGAACGGATATAGTTCGGCGTCCATGAAACCCCAGCGCCGGAACAGATCGAACACACGTTCGCGCTCCAGGGACTGGAGTTCGCTGATTTGTAGCTCTGCGCTTGGAGTCATGGTTGGTGGTTCCAAAAGTGACAGGACCGCTCTGAAACAAGTTCCTGAAGATCTTCCTTACGAGGATAACACTTGCACGCTGCGATTTGAATGGCCGGAGACCTACGGAAGTTTTGGTCGATCCAAAAAACAAGCGCCCTGCGACGTTAATCGCAGGACGCCCGGGCAGCCCTCCCCCAGAACTGCCATACCACCAAACTGAGTCTAGGACGCTGTTTATCTATGCGTCTATATCACTTTAGTAACTTTGCCTCGTGTCCGCCGGCGTCCGCCGTGACGGCCTAACGTAACGCAACCCGGCGAGAGTCAGGCCCCCGGGATTCTCTCTCTGTCGGCTGCAAATTGCGGGCAGAAGAATCTTCCGGCAGCCAGCGTCATCTAATGTTTGTTAGGATATTTGGGCCAGACGTAACAATTCCTTGGGACTTGGCCCTGAACCTTGCAGAAAGGGGAACAAATTCATGGCAATCGATACGGTCGCAGGAGCGGCCAGCAGCAAGACCGTTGAAGTAACAGACGCCAATTTTGACCAGGTGGTGCTCAAGAACTCGCAGCCGGTGATGGTAGATTTCTGGGCCACATGGTGCAGCCCTTGCAAGGCCATTGCGCCCACTGTGGACGAAGTAGCCACGGCGTTTGCCGGCAGGGTGACAGTGGGGAAAATGGATGTGGACAATTGTCCGAGCACCCCGCAACGTTACGGCGTGCGGGGCATCCCGACGCTGCTGATTTTTAAAGACGGTAAAGTGCAGCAACAGATCGTCGGCGGCAATGTTTCGCGCGCCTACATCGAGGACGCGCTCAACAAGGTGCTCGCCCAATAACTGTGCTTTGTGTGATTTCTAAGGTTCGAGGGCCCGGCGCATACCGGGCCTTTCGTATTTTCAACTCAGGTTGCGCTTGAACCAGCGTCTTTGCTATGTTCCACGTGAAACAATTTCCAGTTGATTTCGGCGGTGAAGTCTCCAGCATCTCCCGCAAGTAGCGTAGCCGGCGCTGAACACACAAGTGCTTGGGGTGGGCTCGTCGATCCAAAATTCTTCTCTCTGAAAAGTGCCGCATGCCAGACAATAATCCGACCATGAAGAATTCAGACCCGGCTTTACTGCAAGTCAACGGCTACCAGCCGAAGTCGTGGCTTGCGGAACAGGCCCGCTGGTATTGTGATCAACTGGAACGCGGGCATGTGCTTTTTTTTCCCACGGTCCCCTTTGATTTGCCGCAGAGCGACCGCGAGTTTCTGCTATCGCAGAAGCAGGCCGAGTCTCGATTTCATAAGAACATTTCGTTCAGGCCTTCGCGCGACCTGCTGAAAGGCGTTGCCGCGGACTCGCCGGACCGTGAACGCCTCCTGGGGATCATGCGACATTTTTCGAAAGAGACCGCCGGGTTTGTGGATTCATTTCTCGCGCCGTATGCCGGCAAATGCAAGATGGACTTTGCCAGTTTTCGCCCGCTGGAAGAACACAGCCGCGATCTGCCGCTGCACAAGCGCAATGATTTGCTCCACGTGGACGCATTCCCTACGCGGCCGACCCGCGGTGGCCGTATTCTTCGCGTGTTCGTCAACATCAACGCAGAGGCCTCGCGCATTTGGAACGTCGGTGAGCCATTTCACGTCTTTGTTCCGAAATTGGCGCAGTCAGAAAAACTAAGTCCGCCGTACCGCGG
Source organism: Acidobacteriaceae bacterium (assembly GCA_003140235.1). Taxonomy (GTDB): domain Bacteria; phylum Acidobacteriota; class Terriglobia; order Terriglobales; family Acidobacteriaceae; genus Angelobacter. The sequence continues at coordinate 22,308 of PLJN01000123.1, read as the reverse complement.
CGCTCTGGCCCGCAGCCTGGTGCATCTGGCCAGCGGTATGGGACTGCCGTTCGCCGACCGCTCGCGCTATGACGAGTTCATGCTGTACTTCCACGATTGGCTCAAGGAAAATGGTAACTTCCAGCAGAATTCGTCCAAGCAGGAACTGGCGCTGCTGCCGGGATGGACATGGCTGGTTTATACCGATGGCGTTCCCCACGCTGTGATGTCCGGCAAGTTCGCGCTCGAGCAGACGTTCATTGTGCCGCCGGAAGCCCTGGTCACACCGCAAGTTGCGCCGGTGCGCGTGCTGGAACAGGTCACCGGCACGGCCATGGTGAGCTAAGGAAACTACGGCACCGTGACTTCAGTTGTTGTGGTGCCAAACTTATTGGTAGTCGTGTCCAGCACCCCCAACCGCAGAGTGTACCTGCCCGGCGTGAGGCTGATACTCCGATGACATGGGTAGGGTGATTGCATCATTTGCGGAAGCCTATCCTCGGAGAACTCGGCTTTGCTTGTCCCTTCCGATCGAATGGGATCTCCTTTGCCGGAAAAAGCCCACACCACACAGCTGACCGAGGCATGTCCCACGCCGTCGCTGTTTTTCTCAAAGGCCAGGGTGTGCGGATCAATGGAGAAGCTCACCACAACCTTGCCCTTGGTTTTATCACTGGGCGGCTCCACGCCAGCCTGGAACTGGACAGCGGTCACGGTCGGAGAATTCAGCATAAGGGCCCGGCTGAAGTCATCGGCCGTCTTTGTTGGTTGGTTCTTGGCCAAGGCTTCCGGATCGAGCGCATAGTAGCCCAGGCGGTAGCGGAGGGCGGCGCCGGAATGGCTGGTTTTAATGGCGATGCTCCGAAATTTGCCGTCCCACTGTTTATTGTCAGGGTAATAACTCAACGTGTAATAGGTTGCGCCATCTTCCAGGCTGGTGCGCAGGCTGACTTCGAGATCATTGCGGTTGTAGAAGGCCCTGCCGCCGGTACTGGAGGCCAGTTCACCCATAGTGTGCATGGACGCCAGATGGTCGTCTTTTACCAGCCCGGTGGAATCGACGGGATAGATGGCGACCTGCGCGGTCATCATGGCGTCGGCTACCCGCTTTACCATTCCCGCATTGTCGTGGCTGGTGTTTGAGTCCCGCAGCATGGAGAAGCTGTCCGCCCCGTTCAATTCGCTCACACTCTTGCTGTCCTTGATGGCGGTCTCAGGGACCAGCACCAGAGGAAAGCTTTCCGACAGCCAAATCACGTTCTTGCGTCCTGGGTGCGCGGCAAGCATCAGAGTCAGAGCGTGCAACTGATTCACCGTGGCTTCGATTTTCCGGTCATCCGTGTGAAAATCACCCCGGTTGGTGAAGGCTGAAATGCGTGACTTCATACTTTCGTCAGTCGCTGGCGCCGGCCCTTTGAATTTGCGCACCACGGCTCGCAGCGCCTGGTTGTCGGTGGTGAAGTCGTGCAGCAGCGTCAGCTTATCGCCCATCACATAGATGGCCAGCGGCTGCGTCAATTGGGCGGTGGCAAGGTATTTCACGAGCGCATCCTGGGCCGCCGCGTGTCCGGCAAAATCTCCGTTGAGCGTGTCCAGCAGCACCACGTTCAGGCTGGTGGCGTTGTAATGGGGAACATTGGACACTACGTTGGGTGGGAGACGAAGCGCGACCTCGGTGATCCTGGGTCCAGGCTGCTGAAAGCTAAAACCGCTGATTTTCTGCGGGCGGCCATCCTCGAGCACAGTGAAGTCATGGATTTCAAGACCGGAGACAGGCCTGCCCGTGGAATCGGCAGCAACCACATCCACGACCACCAGGCGCGTATTCGCTTTCAACACGGGTTTCGGCGGACCGGCAGCCTGTTGTCCGTCTTGTGCACTCGACTGGGCATGGGACGCGGCGAAAAGCGCCAGAAAGCAGAGACTGGCGAAAGCTCCGCGGGCAGGAAATGATTTCACAAAAACCTTTTGCGGAAAACGAACTCCGATTTCTTAAGGCACCGTGACTTCCGCGGTTGTGGTGCCCATCTGGTTGGTAGTGCGATCAAGAACGCCCAGACGAAGGGTGTAGTGACCAGGCTTAAGACTCAGACTTCGCGCACAAGGAAAGTACGAGGCCATCATCTGCTGGTACACCTCCGGCGGGAGGTTAGCTTCAATGGCATTCCCTTCCGAACGCACCGGATCTCCCTTACCGGAAAAGGCCCAGACCGCACAACTTACGGAGGCATGCTGCACGCCGTCCTGACTTCGCTCAAAGGCCAGGGTATGCGCGTCAATGGCAAAGTTCACCAGTACCTTGCCCTGGGTCTTATCACTGGGCATCACCGCACGGGCCTGAAACTGGACTGCGGTGAGGGACGGGGTATCCAGCGTAAGGGCGTAACTGAAATCCTCGGAAATTCTTTTCGTTTCGTCTTTGGCCACGGCTCCGGGATCAAGCGCGTAGTAACCCAGGCGATAGCGAAGCTTCGCGCCGGGACGCGCGGCCTTGATGGAAATAATGCGGAACTTGCCGTTCCAGTCTTTGTTGTCAGGATAATATGTGAGCGTGTAATAAGAGGAACCGTCGTCCAGACTGGTGCGCAGGCTGACTTCGAGATCGTTGCGGTTGAAAAAGGCGCGGCCTCCAGTACTGAAAGCCAGGTCGCTCATGGTATGTTGGGACGCCAGATGGTCGTCTTTTCCCAGTCCGGTGGAATCCACAGGATACATGGCGACCTGAGCGCTCATCATGGCGTTCGCCAATTTCTGTACCAGCCCGGAATAATCGTTGGTGATATTTCCCTGCCGCAGGTTGTCGAAGGCACTCCCCTCCATGCTAGCGAGGCCAGCGCTGTCACGTACTGCTGTTTCCGGGGCCAGCACCAGAGGGAAACTTTCCGAAAGCCAAATGACATTCTTGCGCCCGGGATATCCCCCGAGCGTTCGCGCCAGCAAATGCAACTGGTTCAGCGTGGCTTCGATCTTCTGTTCATCGGTGTGGTAATCACCTTTGGTGGTGAAGGCTGAGATGCGGGACGCCATGCTCTCCGAGCCGTTGTGACGCACGGGCGGCTTGAACTTCTCAACAACCGACTTCAGCGCCTGGCTGTCGGTGGTGAAATCGTGCAGCATCGTCAGCCGGTCCTGCATGGAAAAGATCGCCATGGGCTGCGTCAATTGCGTGGTGTCAAGATATTTGATCAGGGCATCCTGCGCCGCTACATGTCCGGCAAAGTCTCCGTTCAAGGTGTCGAGCACTACCACGTTGAGGTTCGTGGCTTTTTGCGTGGGAATATTGGACACCACATTGGGCGGAAGATGAAGCACAACCTGTGTAACCTTGGTTCCACCCTGCTGATAGTTAAAGCCGCTGATTTTCTGCGGATGGCCATCTTCGAACACGGTGAAGTCGGGAGCGTTGAGGCCGGAAATCGGCCGCCCTTCGGAATCGGTAGCGACCACATCCACTACGACCAGACGGGTATTTGTTTTCAACGTGGGTTTCGATGGGCCGGCGGGCTGCTGTGCGTCCGGTGTGCCTGGCAGGGAAAGACATAACAGAGCAGCCACGGTCAGGCTTGAAAGAAACGACTTCATGAGGCCTCCATGGTCAAACCAGCATAGACCTGTTCGTTCTGATTGAGCAAGCAACGGCCGGTCAATCAAGGCACCGTAATCTCAGACGTTGTGGTCCCAAACTGGTTGGTGGTGTTGTCCAGAACGCCCAGCTTCAGCCGGTATTTACCGGGCTTAAGGCTGATCGTCCGCTGACAAGGGTAAACTGATTGCATCACCTGCTCAAACACGTCCGGCTTTATCGCCGCATTGCTGGTCCCCTCAGATCTTACGGGGTTTCCCTTTCCGGAATAGGCCCAAACGACACAGGTGACCGCAGCATGTTGTAATCCGTCTTGATTTTCGAAGCCCAGAGTATGCGGATCAATGGAGAAGTGCACCATCACGTTGCCTTGGGTCTTGTCACTGGCCGGCACCACGCCGGCTCGGAACTGGACGGCGGTCACTGACGGGGCATCCGGCATAAGGGCGTGGCTGAAGCCCTCGGCAGTGTTCTTGGTTTGGTCCTTGGCAGCAGCTTCAGGGTCGAGCGCGTAGTAGCCCAGGCGATAGCGAAGGGTGGTACCTGGACGGGTGGCCTTGATGGAAATGGTACGGAACTTGCCGTTCCACGCTTTGTTGTCAGGATAATAACTCAGCGTGTAATAAGTTGAGCCATCCTCCAGGCTGGTACGCAGGCTGACCTCGAAGTCATTGCGGTTATAGAACGCCCGCCCACCTGTGCTTTGGGCCAGTGCGTTCATGGTGTGCAGCGACGCCAAGTGGTCGTCTTTTCCCAGCCCGGCGGAGTCCACAGGATAGAGGGCGACTTGAGCGCCCATCATATCGTCCGCCAGACTCGCTACCATCCCTGAATAATCATGACTGTCATTTGAATCCCGCAGAGCGTCAAAGGTCATCGGGGTCTTCGCACCAGGGCTCCCTGGGATGATGGCGGGCGAAAAGATGGCAATGTTGTTGCTGTCTTGCACGGCGGCCTCAGGGACTAGGTCCATGGGAAAGCTTTCCGACAGCCAGATGACATTCTTCCGCCCCGGGTATGCCGCAAGCGTCCGGGTCAAAGTATGCAGCGAATTCACCGTGGTCTCTCTTTTCCGGTCATCGGTGTGATAGTCGCCCCGGTTGGGGAAAGCTGAGGCCATGGACATCACGTTCTCTGTGGAGTTCCTTTGCGGGGCAGGCTTGAACTTCTGTACGACGGTCTTGAGCGCCTGATTGTCCGTGCTGAAATCATGTAGCAGGACCAGCTTATCTCCCAGGGTGTAAATGGCCAGCGGCTGCGTCAACTGAGCACTGTCCAGATATTTGATCAAAGCATCCTGGGCCGCGGCGTGTCCGGCGAAGTCTCCGTTGAGCGTATCCAGCAGAACCACATTGAGAGTGCCAGCCTTGTGCTGCGGAATATTGGACACAACGTTGGGCGGCAGACGAAACGTGACCTCGGTGATCATGGTCCCGGGCTGTTGGTAACTATAGCCAGTGACATTCTGCGGCCGGCCATCTTCCAGTACGGTGAAGTCTTGCGCTTCCAGACCGGAGACCGGACGACCCTCGGAATCGGTCGCGACCACGTCCACAACCACCAGACGCGTCTTTGCTTTCAGCACAGGCTTCGACGGGTCAGCAGACTGCTGGGAGTGCGAACCGACAGGCAGTAGAACCAAAGTGGCAACCGCCACGCTCAGGCAAAGTGATTTCATAAGACCCTCCAGAGTGAATCAGGTCGAGCACGAACCGATCAAAACGACTAAGGCACCGTAATCTCAGACATTGTGGTCCCAAACTGGTTGGAGATGTTATCCAGAACGCCCAGCCGCAACGTGTACTTACCGGGTTTCAGACTCATGGTCCGTTGACAAGGGTAGATCGATTCCATCACCTGCTGAAACACATCTGGCTTGATCGCGGCATTGCTGGTCCCCTCAGATCGCACGGGGTTTCCCTTTCCGGAATAGGCCCAAACGGCACAGGTGACCGCGGCGTGTTCCAAACCATCTTGATTTTCGAAGCGCAGCGTGTTCGGGTCGATGGCAAATTTCACCACTACCATGCCCTGGGTTTTCTCACTGGGCGGCGCCACGGTAGCCCGGAACTGGACCGCGCTGACGGACGGAGCATCCATCTCCAGGGCATGGCCAAAGTCGTCGACAGTTTTCTTAAGTTCGTCCTTGGCGGCAACGTCGGGATCGAGCGCGTAGTAACCCAGCCGATAGCGAAGGGTTACGCCCGGACGGTTGGCCTTGATGGAAATGACACGGAACTTGCCGTCCCACTGTTTATTGCCAGGGTAGTAACTCAGAGTGTAATAGGTCGAACCATCCTCCAGACTGGTGCGCAGGCTGACCTCGAGATCGTTGCGGTTATAGAACGCCCGGCCACCGGTCCCGTAGGCCATGTCACTCATGGTATGCAATGACGCGAGATGATCGTCCTTGCCCAGCCCGGCCGAATCCACGGGATACAGGGCGACTTGTGCTCCCATCATGGCGTCCACCAGTTTCTGGACCAACTCTCCAAAATCGTGGTTGGTGCGTGCATCCCTCAGATTGTCAAAGGCCATCGGCACACTAACTGGCCCTTTGCGCCCTTTTGTGCCGCCGAGAGATTGCCAGTCCACGCTTGCCAAATTCACGCTATCTCGTACAGCGGCCTCAGGGACCAGATCCAGGGGGAAGGCTTCCGACAGCCAAATAACGTTCTTACGGCCGGGGTATCGCGACAGCGTCCGTGCCAAGGCGTGCAACTGGGCCAGAGTGGATTCGATTTTCCGGTCATCGGTGTGAAAATCACCCTTGTTGGTAAAGGGCGTGGCGACGGTCTGAACGGTCTCCGTGCTTCCTCTCGGGGCGGGCGGCTTGAACCTCATGGCTGCCGATTTCAGCGACTGGCCGTCTGTGCTGAAGTCATGCAGCATCGTCAGCTTGTCTCCCATCACAAAGATGGCCAGCGGTTGCGCTAGCTGGGCGGAAGCAAGGTACCTGACCAGGGCTGCCTGGGCCGCGGCGTGTCCGGCAAAATCTCCATTCATCGTATCCAGCAAGACCACATTAAGGCTGGTCGCCTTGTGCTGGGGAACATTGGATACCACGCCCGGAGGAAGACGAAGCGCAACCTCGGTGATCCTGGTCCCCGGCTGTTGAAAACTGAAACCGCTCACATTCTGCGGCTGGCCGTCTTCCAGCACCGTGAAGTCCTGCGCTTCCAGACCGGAGACCGGATGCCCCGCGGAATCGGTCGCGACCACGTCCACCACCACCAGACGCGTATTTGCTTTCAAGACAGGTTTCGATGGGTTGGCAGACTGCTGTGCGTCCTGTGACTGGGAGCGCGGACCAGTGGACAGAAAAACCAGAGTGGCGACCGCCAGGATAAGGGAGAATGACCTCATAAAGGCCTCCGATTGGACAAGCCAAGTATAGACCTCCGTCCAATGCCACCTGGGAATGATTTGTAGTGTTTTGTAAGCGCCGATGGACCGGCCGCTTTAAGGCCGGCCATCGCGAAAGAATTACCTGGCTACGGTACTGTAAGTGAGGTGCTCAGTGTTCCAATCAGGTTGGTAGTGCGGTCCAGCACGCCGAGTCGCAAAGTGTAGCGCCCTGGTTTGAGCTCCAACGTGCGCTGGCACGGTAGATAGTTGCTCATTACTTGCTTATAAACTTCGGGACTAAGCGCGGCGGTGCTTCCACCTTCTGACCGGACCGGATCACCTTTCTCGGGATAAGCCCAGGCCACGCAGTTGACGGTCGCGTGCTGCAAACCGTCTGTCCCCGTTTCAAAGGAAACGGTATGGGGATTGATGGCGAAGTTAACCACCACCTTGTTCTGGGTCCTTTGCGAGGCGGGCAAGGCAGCTTCAAAAAGCACGGCCGTGGAAGTAGGTGCATTCAGGTCCATGGCATGGCTGAAATCATCCGCTACATCCGCGAGGTCCGCCCGGCGGGAAGCTTCCGGACTCACCGCGTAATAGCCCTCGCGGTAACGCAGCTTCACCCCGGGCCTGGACACTTCGACTTTGATCCGGCGAAAGCGGTCATCCCACTTTTTGTTTTGCGGATAATACTCCAGCGTGTAATAAGTGGAGCCGTCGTCAATGCTGGTTTGGACGCCGACTTCAATGTCGTTGCGATTGAAAAAAGTCCTGCCGCCGGTGCGATCGGCCATGTTCGACATGGTGACGTGGGAATCGAAGTTGCCGCCGCGGCCAACGCCAGCTGCGTCAATGGGATAGACCGCAATTTGCGCCGTCAACAATGCGTCCGCCACTTTTTCTACCGCGGCGGAGTAGTCGGTTTCTCCGAAAGACCCCGTCTTCGGGTCAGGAACTACGTCGATGGGAAAACCGTCAGAAACCCAGATCAGGTTCTTCCGTCCGTGATAGCCGCCCAACGCGTGGGCCAGGTAGTTCATGGCCGAAAGGGTCTTCACGCGCCCTAAATCACTGGTCTGGAAAGAACCGTCCACGCCATACCGCGATGCCGCGGCAAACACCGTGTCGATGTGGGTCAGCATGTCCTTGGGCATGTAGTGGGCAATCACGTCTTTCAATACCTTGGTGTCGGTAGTGAAATCGTGCAGCAATCTCAGTTTGCCATCCAGGGCAAATACCGCCGTAGGCTGAATGGTCGGCTGGCTGTTCAGATATTTGATCAACATGTCCTGGGCATAGGCGCGGTTGGAAAAGTCCGTGTTGATTGCGTCCAGCAGGATCACGTTCAGGCAACTGTTGTCCCGGTACTCCGGTACGTTCGTGAGCACGCCTTTGGGGTGCAGGGACACGGTCCTCAAATTGGAAGAGGGCTCGTGGAAACTCATATCAGTGATCTTTTGTTCCTTGCCCTCTTCGAAGACCTTGAAGTCGCTCGCCTTCAGGTCCTTTACCGGATGGCCGCTGCTGTCTTTGACCACAATATCCAGAACGACCAGCCGCGTTGTTGCCCGCAGGACTTCGGGCGTTTGATAGACCTGTCCTTTGTCCTTTTGCGAAGTATCCCCCGAAGCTGACTGTGGGTGTCCTCCAACTGTGAGCAAAAGCAAAAATGAAAAAATGATGAAAAAAACCGGAAGATGACTGCGCGTACGGGGTTCCGAGGTCATTTCTACTTCTCCCAAAAGGACTGGATTGTTGCAGGTTAGACGATCCTATGCTCGAAAAGAGAGCTAGAGAATCCTGGAAAGCTCGATGGCAAGCTCTTATGTCGTCTCTAACGACGAGGAACGCCAGGTGTTCTGATTTCTTGCGCGGAAATCAGCAACAAAATTAGCTCCTCCATAGATGGAAGAAAACCGATGCCGCGAGGGACGGCGCCCCGGCTTATAGCCTCGTTTCATCTCATGGCACTGTGAGTTGCGTGGTGGTAGTCCCGATCAGGTTCGTCGTGCGATCGAGAACACCCAAACGCAACGTGTAACGGCCAGGCTTGAGGTCCAGTATGCATTTACAGGGGAAGTAGCTGTGCATAGCTCTTTGATAATCGTCTTCCCTGAGGCCAGCCGTGGTTTCGTTCTCCACGCGGACGGGTTCTCCCTTGGCGGGATAAGCCCATACCACGCAGGTGATCGCGACATGCTCCTGCTCGTCCGCGCCTCGTTGAAACGCCAGCGTATGGGCATCAATGCCGAAGTTCACGACCGGCTTGTTGCCTGTCTTTTCGGAAGGAGGGGCGGCGAACGCCTGGAAAAGCACGCCGGTGGAAGGCGGAGCATCAGGAAACATGGCTTGGGTGAATTGTCTGGCTACCGGTTCGGGTTCCTTCGTTGGGGCTTGCGCGAAATAGCCCTGCCGATAGCGCAAGCGTACCCCCGGACGGGTGACCTTGACTCGAATCTCGCGGAATTTATCGTCCCATGTCTTGTTGTCCGGATAGTAATCCAGCGTGTAGTAGGTGGCGCCGTCGTCAATGCTGGTACGAATGCCCATATCCAGGTCGTTGCGGTTGTAGAAAGTCTTGCCGCCGGTCCGTTCCGACATGCTGAGCATGGCCACGCGGTTGGGGAAAGTATCATTCAATGACACACCAGCCGCATCGATGGGATAAAGCGCAACTTGCGCGTTCATGAGATCATCCGCAATCTTCTCCGCGACAGCCGAGAAGTCCTCAAAACTCGTTTCCGCGCCTGCCACTGGGGCGTTGGGAAAAAGACTGATGGGAAATCCATCGGAAAGCCAGATTAGGTTCTTCCGTCCCGGCAATCCCGCCAGTGCTTTCGCGAGAAAGCTGATTGCATTGAAAGTAATGTTGCGGCCATGCGCTGACGTCTGAAATGAACCGCTATGGCCAAACGGAGTGGATCCCGACTCTACGGTCTGAATATGGGTCGGTCCCGCCGGCTTGAAATTCGCCACCACGTCCCTCAGCGCTTTGGTGTCCGTCGTGAAGTCGTGGAGCATCGTCAACTTACCTTCCAGAGCAAAAACCGCTGTCGGCTGGATCGTGGGACTGGTTTCGAGGTACTTGATCAGCAAGTCCTGGGCATAAGCGCGGTTGGAAAAATCTGTGTTGGTCGCGTCCAGGAGAATCACGTTGAGAGCGCTGGCGTCGCCGAACTGCGGAGCATTGGTCACAACGCCCGGCGCCAGCTTGAGGGGCGCCGGCGCGACTGTCTTGGGCGTTTGGAAGCTAAAGTCGCGTATCGTCTGCGGCTTGCCGTCTTCCAAAACGGTAAAATCTTCCGCCTTAAGGCCGGTGACCGAGTTGCCTTTTTCGTTAACGACCACCACGTCCACCACCACCAGGCGCGTGGTTGCCCGCAGCACGCTGTCTGATTTTTCTGGTTTTGGCGTCGTTTGTGAACGCATGGGCGAGACCATGCTCAATGACAGAGCGAGAAGGAAAAAAACCAGGGAAAGTGTGCGCAAATTGGCAAGATAAGTCTTCATGACAGTTAAAAATCATATCAGGTTTGGGCCGGTTTCCCGGACGTAAGAACCAGGTTTTGGGTCTGCTTTTTGCATCTGAGAAGGCAAGCGAGTATGGTTATCTCACTGTTAATAAAAGCCATCTTGGACCCTAAGGGACGAATGTTAGAGACTCGCGCATCGCGCAACGGGCAAAAGCTGCTGTTTGTTAAGAATTTCCTCCAACATCCCAACATGCTGGGTTCCGTCATTCCCAGTTCCCGCTTCCTCATCAACCGTTTGCTGGGCCAGGTGGATTGGGACCGCGCTCGCACCATCGTGGAATACGGGCCGGGCGTGGGAACATTCACGTCCCACATCCTCGACCGAATGCCGCCTGACGCCAGGCTGGTGGTGGTCGAGAAGAATGAAGACTTTGTCCGCTATCTGAAAAGCGCTTTTGTGGATTCCCGACTGTATGTGGTCCACGGGTCGGCGGAGGACGTACAAGAAGAACTAAGCAAGCTAAAAATGGACGGCGCGGATTACATTATTTCCGGCGTCCCCTATACCCCCATGTCGAAATCTTTGCGGGCCAGGATCACGCAGGAAGCCTGCGCGGCCTTGAACCCGGGAGGCACTGTACTGTTCTACCAATTTACGCGGACTGCCCTGCCATACCTGCGGTCCTGTTTCACTCAGGTCAATCGGGGATTTGAGCCGCGCAATATCCCGCCGGCGTATTTGTTTTACTGCAGCCAAACCTAAATCTCGATCACAACCTTGCCCAGCGTCTGGTTGGATTCGAGCCGCTCGTGCGCCTTGGCGATGTCCGCCAGCTTGAATTTGCTGTCGATGGTGGCCCGCAACACTCCCTGGGCAAAAAGCGGGACAACTTCCGCGGCAAAACTCTGTGTGACCTCAATCTTTTCTTCGAGCGAACGCGCGCGCAACACGGTCCCGCGAATTTGCAGGCGCTTTCCCATCACAAACCGTGAATCCAGCTCGTAACTTCCGCCGGCTACCGTCCCCACCAGCAGCATTCTGCCTTTTAGCGCCATTAGCTTCTGGCTGGCTCTTACGTAAGGACCTCCGGCAAGGTCCAGGACAACGTTGATTCCCTTTCCCGCTGTCCATTTGTTTGCCTCGGTAACCAGATCATCGAAATTCTCACGCACCACCAGGCCCTCTTCGAGCCCGTATTGCTTTGATTGAGTGATCTTGTCCGCCGTTCGCGAGGTGCCGTAAGGAACAGCGCGCATGGCGCGGACCAATTGCACGGCAGCCAGACCAACGCCGCTTCCCACCGAGTGAATCAGCACAGTCTCCGCGGGTCGGAGCTGTGCCTGCGTCCACAGACCATCGTGAGCTGTGATGAAGGCTTCCGGAATGGACGCCGCCTCCGCCCAATCCAGGTTGCCAGGGACCTCCGCCAGCAAGCGCTCATGGGTCACAACATACTCAGCCTGCGCTTCGCCGCCGGTAAGTCCGAAAACCCGATGCCCGGGCTTCCACATCTGGACGCCGGGGCCGACCTCAGCGACCTCGCCGGCAAATTCCATCCCGGGAATCTCCTGCCGATAGCCGAACGGGGGTGGATATTTCCCAGCGCGCTGCAACAAATCGGCGCGATTCAGCGCCGACGCCCGCACACGGACCAGCACTTGGGCCCCCGCAACTTCAGGCTTGACAACTTCGCGAATTTCAAGGACTTCCGGACCGCCGAATTTCGAGATCCATACGGCTTTCATGGTGCTCATCTTCCTTCTCCTTGCTGCGCCAGTGCCAGCTCCGATATAGTTTTAAGAGCAATGTACGAGGACTTTCACGCTACCGACCGCTGGACAACCCACAGACTACACTGCCTGTACCAAGCCCTGATTGTGGCCGTGGCCACACGCCATGCAGATGCCATCGACATTAAGTTCGTTGTCAATGGCTCTCCAGTGTGGATTGCCCTGCCACACCCGGCATGGGTGGAATATCACAAAAGCACCGGACGCGTCATTACAGATCCCCTGGCCATTCAGGTTGCCGGCCGTTTTCTGAAGACCGCCATCGAATCCGGAAGCTACGAGCATGGCCGCGAAATGTACAACCTGACCGTGGCGGAAGTCCTTGAACATTTAAACGCAGTCTTGAAAGAGGTCGGCGCGCCTCAAGACGCGCTGATGAACACGGCCTAGCCGCAACTCACGCCATTGACCCGATTGCCAGCTCGCCGCTGCCACGGCGTTTTCGGGAACAGGAGATACTACGATTATGTCGCAAGCATTGCCAGTCATTGATTCCGTCGCGGCGCTGGAAGTCCTGCTAAAGAGCAGTCCAGTGCACCGCAATTTGCATTCCGGCATTCTCGTGGAACACGCCATCCGGCGCGGCGAAGGCCATCTCGCTGACAATGGCGCCCTGGTGGCCTACACTGGCAAATTTACCGGACGCACGCCCAAAGATAAGTACACCGTGAAAGACTCCATCACCGCCGACTTGGTGAACTGGGGCGACACCAACCATGCCTTCGAGCCGGACAAGTTCGACGCTCTTTTCGAACGCGTGGTGGCGTTCCTGCGCGGACGCGATTTGTACGTCCAGGACCTGTTCGCCGGCGCCGACAGCAAGTACCGGATGCCCATCCGTGTGATCAATCAATATGCGTGGCACAACCTTTTTGTGCGCGCCCTGTTTGTTCGTCCCACAACAGAAGAGCTGAAGACGCACCACGCCGAGTTCACCATTATTTCCGCCCCGGAATTCCAGGCGGACCCGCAGCGCGACGGCACGCGCTCCGAAGCGTTCATCATTGTGAACTTCACGCGCAAGATCGTGCTGATCGGCGGGACCAAGTATGCCGGGGAAATGAAGAAGTCCATTTTTGGCGTGATGAATTTCCTGCTTCCGCAAAAGGACGTTTTCCCCATGCATTGCTCGGCGAACGTGGGTAAACAGGCGGAAACCGCGCTCTTCTTCGGTCTTTCCGGCACCGGTAAGACCACTTTGTCCGCCGACCCGGAACGCCTGCTGATCGGTGACGACGAGCACGGCTGGAGCGCCAATGGCATTTTTAATTTTGAAGGCGGCTGTTACGCCAAGTGCGTCAAGTTGTCCCAGGAAAATGAGCCGCAGATATGGAACGCTATCCGTTTCGGTTCCGTTCTGGAGAACGTGATTTTCGATGCGGAAACGCGCGTTCCCGATTACGACGACGTCAGCCTCACCGAAAATACCCGTTGTGCCTATCCCGTCGACTACATCGACGGCGCCGTAATCCCCGGCATCGGCGGCCATCCTCCGAACGTGATTTTCCTCACCGCCGACGCTTTCGGTGTTCTGCCTCCCATCTCCAAGCTCTCAACCGACCAGGCCATGTATCACTTCCTTTCCGGATACACCGCCAAGGTCGCAGGTACAGAGGCCGGCATCAATGAGCCGCAGCCGAATTTCTCCACCTGCTTCGGCGCGCCTTTCATGTCGTTGCGGCCCAAGGTCTATGCGGAGTTGCTCGGACGCCGCCTGCAAGAGCACAAAGCGCAATGCTGGCTGGTGAATACGGGCTGGTTTGGCGGTCCTTACGGCGTGGGCAAGCGCATGAAACTAGCTTATACGCGGGCCATGGTGCGCGCCGCGATTGACGGCTCCCTCAACAAGGTTGAGTTTGAAACCGATCCCGCCTTTGGATTCACGGTCCCCAAGACAGCTCCCGGCGTTCCTGCGGAATTTCTGAATGCACGCAACGCGTGGCCGGACAGAGACGCCTACGACCGCTCGGCCGCCGATCTCTCCGCGCGCTTTGCGAAGAACTTTGAGAAGTTTGAAGCGCCGGAAAGTGTTCGCGCCGCAGGGCCGGGTTTGAAAAAGAAGTAACGCGCCAGAAACAGCATATGTACTCCAGAAAAATCAGCGTGGACTACTGGGTCGATGGGCAACCCGCGCCCTGTCCCATGAAATGGATCGACAACTTTGCCATGCGCAACTTTACCAACGATCCAATCTTTGATGACACCCTTCCCGTTGCCGACGGCGTGATGGAAATAGGCTCACGCGTGCCTCTGGAACGGCTGCGCGCGGACATGGAAGATTGGTTCCGCAGAAAAAGCTATCTGGCGAAAGGCGCGGCGCTGGTCATACGCGAAATCAAGAATTGATCCCACCATGTGGACGATCCTAGCAACCGGCGCGGGTGTGGCCGCCGCCGCAGCCGCAGCGAGTTACGCCGGATACGCCACCATGGCGCCGGGCTCGCAGCTTTACGGACAAACGCTGGTCCACGGCAACGATCCCCAACAGATGGCCCTCACCTACGATGACGGCCCCAACGATCCGCACACGCTGCACCTACTCGACGTGCTGGCCAAACATGAAGCCAAGGCCACGTTCTTCCTGATCGGCAAATACGCCCACCAGCGTCCGGACATTGTTCGCGCCATCCACGGAGCGGGCCACGCGATTGGCAACCATACATATACCCATCCCAATCTGATTTTTGTTCCTGTAAAGCAAGTGAAGCAGGAGCTGGAAGCCTGCCGTAAGGCCCTGGGAGATGCAATCGGCACGCCTGCGCCTCTGTTTCGGCCGCCGTTTGGCGGCAGGCGTCCGGATGTGTTGAAAACCGCGCGGTCCCTGGGCATGACGCCGGTGATGTGGTCCGTGACCGCCTACGACTGGAGCGCCCAATCTTCGGAAGCGATTGTCAAAAAAGTTGACAGCGCAATTGCTTCCCACCCAAATCCGCAGGGCGAGATCGTCCTGCTGCACGACGGCGGACACCGCGCCTTTGGCACAGATCGCCGTTACACCGTAGAAGCGACACGCGCGCTACTGGAAGAGTATTCGGCGGAAGGAAAGAAGTTTGTCGCCATCCCGGATTTGAAAACCTGACAAAACCCTTTACCACAGAGAGCACAGAGGAACGCGGAGGAAGGCAAAAACCGGACCTTACCGCAGATTCACGCAGATGAACGCTGATAAAAAAAAGCGCGATCTAATTCCGACTTTCCTCTGTGTGCCTCTATGCTCTCTGTGGTAAAGGGTTTTCCGGTTTCCTGATCTGCGTTTTTCAGCGTTAATCTGCGGCAAAGTCTAGAAACTAAATCTAAGTCCAAACTGTGCAGCTAACGGCATTCCCACCGTTGTGCCCGGGCCAAAGAAGTCTCCGAGCGCGCCGCCCGGTACCCTGAGGTCCTTCAAGCTGCGAATCGGCCGCGTGGTGGTGCATGCCGGATCGAGGCAGATATCAGTCACGTTGCCTGCGGCAACTTCGCTGGCCGGCACCGGTAGCGCGCCAATGTCCGCGACAAAGTTGTTGCCCGGGTTCACGCGGTTCAGCAGATTGAAGAATTCCACAAAAGGCCGCAGGGTCATGTGGTCGCCGAACTTAAAGTCGCGACTGATGCGCAGATCAACCTGGGCGAACGGCGTGCCGCGGAATTCGTCCAGAGTAGTCTGCTGACCGTTGACCACGGCGCGGTCGGTGGCAACACCGTCGCCATTGATATCCACGGTGGTGCTCAGGGTGTAAGGCCGCGCGCTTTCAAACTGGGAGAGTGTGCTCACATCAAATTTTCCCGGCAGATGCACGGTCCCGGCAATCACAAAACGATGGCGGACGTCTTCACCCGACGGCCCATGGTCTCCGGGGCCGAACGGATTGGTCACGCTGGTCACACCATTTACGTAATCGAACAGTTCACCAACGTTGGCTCCCCAGGTTGTGGCTTTGGCCAGCGTGTAGTGCGCGGTCATTTCAAAACGTTTGGAAAAACTGTGATTGATGGCAAAAGATACTCCGTCATAGCGCGAGCGGTTATCGGTGCGGAACACCGAAATATTGGGCGCTGTGGATGGCAATGTTCCGTTCGGCGCAGCGACTGGGTCCTGGGCCACGTATTCGTAGCGTCGGTACTGGTGGACGCCCTGCTGATGCTCGTACTGAATCGTCAGTTTCCAGGTTTTTCCGAACGCCTGTTCCAAGCCGGCGCTGGCCTGAATCGCGTAGGGCGAATGGTAGTTCGGATCAATGATGGCACCCTGGTCGCCTGCCGCCAGCAATCCGCCACCGGGCGTTACCGCGCGGAAAGCGTCGACCCAGCCGTTCTGGGCCAGGTCATTGAAATACATTCCTGCGCCCGCGCGGATCACGGTGTTGCCGCTGCTGCCCGGTGACCAGGCAAAGCCCAGACGCGGAGCAAAGGCCTTGCGGTAATCCTGGGGTACGCCTCGAGGCAGCGCCAGATTCTGCGCAACGATGGTCTGGACCGCGGGGTTGGAAGTCTGGTCAAGGCCGTTGGATTTGAATAAGCCAAACGTCGTGTCATACCGCAAGCCAAGATTCACGGTGAAGTTGCGGCGAATCCGCCAGGAATCTTGCGCGTAGAATCCGAGGCGCTTTACGTTCTGCGAGAAGCGGCCANNGGCCATCGTTCGGAGGAAGGCACACGCCGGGCGGCGAAGCGGGGTCGCAAGAAGCGACCTGGTTTGCCGGATCATTAAAGTCGGTAGTAAACGTTCCGGGGTTGGCAATGTAGAAGCTGGGATCGTTGGGAAGGATGTGGAGAATCTCTCCGTTGTCAGAGAGCCTGCCGCTCAGGACCGGTTCATGAATAAAATTGACCCCAAATTTAAAGGCATGGCTCGAAGCATTATGGGCTACGTCGTAGCGGTACTGATATTTCTGCTGGTCGCGGTTGACCGGAAACGCGGTAATCGGCGTGGCGAACTGGTTATCACCAAAAGTCTCAAAACCTGAAGTGGTGAGAATGGTTGTGCTGAAGGGAAACGCCAGACCAAAACCCAGATTGGAATTGCGCACCTTCACATGGTGAAAACCGCTGGCCTGAAAAACAAAATTGCCAATCCAATTCGGACTGAACTCGAACTGGTTGCTCAACAGTACGCTGTAATAGTGCGAGGTAGTTGTAAATCCCGTGGAAGGTAACGCGCCTTCGTGCACAAGATCGTTCTTGGCCAGGTTGAAATCGCCGGCTCCGCGCAGGAACCAGTTGGACCGTTCGGATTGTTTAAAATCGCCGCGGACCGAGAAAATGGTGTCATGAAACGGGGTGGCCACGGAAGTCGGCACGGCGATCGAAGTCACGCCCGGAATCTGCCCCGTCGACGCAAGTTGCGCCAGCGCGTTGAATTCGCTCAAGCTCAGATTGCTGTAGCCCACGCTGGCATCTTCATTGACGTATTCCAGGGACGAGAAAAACCACAGCCTGTCCTTCACCAGCGGGCCGCCCAACGTTCCCACAAAGTTTTCACGGGCGAACGGCTGCTTGGGATTGGGCGCCGGATTGTCCAGCGGGTTGCGCGCGTTCAGGTCTTTATTGCGATAGTAGGCGGCCAGGTCGCCATGCCAGTTGTTGGTTCCCTGGCGTGTACTGATAATGACCGAGCCGCCGTTGGTGCGTGACGTATCGGCGTCGAATTGCGCGGTGCGTACGGTGAATTCCTGCATGGCGTCCGGCGAAAAATTCTGGAGAAATCCGCCAATGAAGTCGTCGTTGTTGTCTCCGCCGTCCACGGAAAGATCCACATTCAAGCCGGAGCTGCCGCCAAACGAAACCGCCGTGATGCGGGCCTTGGTGGGATCAGAAGGTTCCACCGGTTCAGTCATCGGCGTGAGGTAGGCAATGTTGGCAAAACTGCGGTGGGCCAGCGGAAAGGTTGCCAGGTCCTGGGCGGTGATCACACTCTGATTCACCGTGCTTGTCACGTCGATCGGATGGTCCGTGATGGATGCAGCTTGCCCCTCCACGTTCACCGTCTGCTGCGTTGCCGCCGGCTTCAATTTCACGGTGATGTCGTGCACCTCGCCTATACGAATCAAAACCCATGTGCGCACTTCGGCGAACCCCGGAGCATTCACGGTCATCTGGTAGTTGCCCGGCGGCAGGGCTTCCAGGCGAAACTCTCCCCGGTTGTCCGTTGTGGCTTTGCGCATGACTGGGGACGCAGACGATGTCACCACAATGCTGGCTGATTGGACCCGGGCGCCCGATGCATCCTGGACAAATCCATCCAGGGCCCCCCACGGGTTTTGCGCCAGCAGGGCAGAAGCCAGCAGAAAAAGACTGAAAAACAGAGTAGCAAGAAGACGTTTGCGTGGGAATAGATATGTCATGTCCATCCCTAGGCTACCCGCACAACTGGCCTACTACCACGGATAGTAATCGGACATCGGGGTGCGGGCTGGGGACAAGTCAGCCGGAAGGCGCGCCGACGGGGTCTGGGGTAAAATAAAAAGCGATCAATATTGTTGTTCGGCAGCATCTAAACCAATAACATGGCTCCCAAACTTATGAAACTTATTGCTAAAGCGTCCGTTTTCCTCGGCCTGATGGCCCTTTGCGTTAATTCCCGCGCAGCCGATGGCTCCTCGTTAAAGCCGCCGGCCGGCGCCCGAGTCGCCATCGTGGTGTTTGAGGACCTCGAGTGTCCTTCTTGCGCCAACGCCTATCCCAAGATCTGGGACGCAGCCCACGCGCACAGCATTCCGGTATTGCTGCGTGATTTCCCGCTCGGCCCCAAGCACCCGTGGTCTCTGAAAGCGGCCGTCTGGGCCCGTTTCTTTGACACGCAGTCGGAAAAAATGGGCATTGAATTTCGCGGCTATATTTTCGGGAACCAAAACTCCATTAATCCCAGCAACCTGCGGCAGTATGTCCAAAAATTCGCGGACACCAACCACGTGGCGTTACCCTTTGCCGAGGACCCGGGAGAGAAACTCCTGGCCAAGGTGAACGCAGACCACGCTCTGGGCGACAAGATCGGAGTCAACCAGACGCCGACCATCTTTGTGGTTAGCAACAAAGAAGCGGTTGAGTTGGTGCAATTCGAGCAATTGAACCAAATTATTGAAGACGTGCAGAAAAGGGCCGGGCCGCCGCCTGCCGTGCCCAAGGCGCCTGCGGCTAAGAAGAAGAAAACAGGCTAATGCGGAAGCCTGGAGTCTCCTCTTTATCCCAGCTTCCCGAGTTCCGCGACTAATTCGTCGTAATCCGGTTCCTGACCCAGTTCGTAGACGCGGGCGAACGTAATCTTTCCCTGCTTGTCCACAATGAACACGGCGCGTTCGTTAATTCCGGGCAACGGATCGCCCAGCCGCATGATGCCGTATTTTTCGGCGACCCCGCCGTGCGGCCAGTAATCACTGGCCAAAGGGTACTCCTGCCAGCCAATGGATTTTTCCTGCCATGCCAGATGGCTATAGATGGAATCTGTGCTAATGCCCACGACCTGGGCATTGTGTGCGGCGAACTTGCTCAAATAGCTTCCGTACGCCGACATTTCCTTGGTTCAGGTCGGGCTCCAGTCCAGTGGATAAAACGCCACCAGCGCGTTCTGCTTGCCCCGCAAGTCACTGAGCTTGAATTTTTGCTTGTCCTTGCCCGTGACCGCGGGAAGTTCGAAATCGGGGGCAGTATCACCTGCCTTTAAAGCTGCCATCTGACCCTCCATGGTGAGACGCTCGAGAATGTTCAAGACCTTGCCAAAAAAAAAACACCTGCCGGGCGGAACAAAATTCATTTTATCGTGGTCAAATGATTTAGGACAGTTTAGCTTTAGTAAACAACGGCGGCGACCCGGCTTAGGCCGGACGGGTTATCTGAAACGGGAGCGGTTCATGCTGGGATTCGGCGATTACAACTACGAGCACTTCACTCGTGAGCATCTTGAAGAAATCGTGCGTGCCGCGTTCACCGGGCCGGAGCCGGGCGAGAGTGCGCCTGACTTCAAGGCACGCACGCTCGACGACAAGACGATACGCCTGAGCGATTATCAAGGGAAAAAGAATGTCCTGCTGGTTTTCGGATCGGCAACCTGTCCCATGACCGCAGGTTCTATTGCCGGGATCAATCAGCTTTATGACCAGTTCCGCGGCAACGACCTTGAGTTCCTGTTCGTCTATGTGCGCGAAGCGCATCCCGGCGAACGGGTGCCGGCGCACAAGTCGCTGAAAGACAAAGCCCAGGCTGCGCAGCTTTTGCGTGACAAAGAGTACATCAAGATGCCGGTGCTGGTGGACGACCTGCATGGCGCGATTCATCGGAAGTATTCCAGGCTGCCGAACGCAGCTTACCTGATCGACAAATCCGGACGCGTCGCGTTCCGCAGCTTATGGGCCCAGCCTGAACCACTCGGTACCGCAATCCAGGAACTGCGCGACCGCGGCGCAGACGTTGTTCAGGGCGGAGAAGATCTTTCCATGCCGGTTTCTTACAGCGCGCTCTATTCCTATCGAGCTCTGGAACGCGGTGGCCACCAAGCACTGCACGATTTCCGTCAGGCCCTCGGGCTGCCGGGCCGAACTGGTGCATCATCAGGCGACAAGTCGCTGGGACATCCCGGGCGAGTGTTCGCGCTCAGTGCGCTTGCCGCGGTGGTCGTTGCCGGAGGCATGTACGCCGGCTTCGAACTGCGCCGGCGCCGCCTGGGTGGCGGTGGCCGCATCAATCCCTATCGGGCGTATGAGAAAGATGCTGATATGGATTATGGTGCCGTGGGAATTTAGGGGAGATTGGGTAAATTGGTAATTGGGTAATTTTGCTTCTGCACGAACTTGGTAGCACGGGTATTTGTTGTTCTTCAATTACCCAATTACCAACTTACCCAATTACCCAACTCGCTCACAGAGCTTGTTTCGCAACGCCAATCGTTCTCTGAATATCTTCCTCGCTATGCTCAGCGCTCACGAAAGCAGCTTCAAATTGTGATGGCGGCAGATAGATTCCGCCGTCCAGCATCGCCCGATAAAACTTGTTAAACGCCGGAACGTCAGACTTCGACGCCGTTTCCCAGTCCTCCACCGGTCCGGACTGGAAGAACCATGTAAACATGGACCCGGCCTGGTTCGCGGACAGATTCACGCCCTTCTCTTTCGCTACACTGAGCACACTGTCCACCAGGGTTGATGTGCGCTCTGCCAATTGAGCGTAAATCTCCTGATGGCTGGCCAGGTAGCGGATCGTCGCGAGACCTGCGGCCATAGCCAGCGGATTGCCGGAGAGTGTTCCTGCCTGATACACCGGCCCCAGCGGCGCAACCATGTCCATGATGTTTCTTTTTCCGCCATAAGCGCCCACGGGAAGCCCGCCGCCGATGATCTTGCCCAGCGTCGTTAGGTCGGGCGTGATTCCACACAACTCCTGCGCGCCGCCAAAGGCCAGCCGGAAGCCCGTCATGACCTCGTCGAAAATCAGCAGCGTGCCGTTTTGTGCTGTGATCAAGCGCAGAAATTCCAGATAGCTTCCACTGGGCGGGACACATCCCATATTTCCCGCCACCGGTTCCACGATCACGCAGGCAATCTGGTCGTGGTATTTGCCGAAAGCTTCTTCCAGCGCGCTCTCATTGTTAAACGGCAGCGCCAGAGTAAATCGCGCTGTCTCTTCCAGCACTCCGGCGGAACCGGGAATACCCAGCGTAGCCACGCCCGACCCGGCTTTTACAAGAAGGGAGTCGGCGTGTCCGTGGTAGCAACCTTCAAACTTGATAATGTACTTGCGTTTGGTAAACGCGCGCGCCAGCCGTATGGCGGACATAGTGGCCTCTGTCCCGGAGCTGACGAAACGTACTTTCTCGATGGACGGAAATGCCAGGATCACTTCCTCCGCCAGCTCGGCTTCCATCGGCGTGCACGCGCCGAAACTGACACCATCGCGACTGGCCTTCTCGATCGCCTCCACCACCAGAGGAACGGCATGGCCCAAGATCAACGGTCCCCAGGACCCGACGTAGTCAATGTACTCATTACCGTCCGCGTCCCAAATGTGCGAACCGTTGCCGCGCACGATGTAAGGCGGATCACACCCCACGGACTTAAACGCCCGTACCGGCGAGTTCACCCCGCCAGGGATCACCTTCAAAGCGCGCGCGTGCAGCTCGCGAGACTTTTCATAGCTGGCCATGTCCCTAATATAAAGCAGAAGAGG
>PLJN01000158.1 GCA_003140235.1 Acidobacteriaceae bacterium | reverse complement strand
GTTCTTCGAGACGTTTATTCTTGCGCATCATCTGCACGGCTACCGCCCGTTTGATGAACGCTTTCAATCTCTCTTCAATTCCTATTACAACAGCCTCGGCCCGCAGCCGGACAAGGCGCTACGAAATACTTTCTCCCGCCCTACGCTGGATGACGTGATGGCCTACCGCCATCACGTTGACGAACATATTGAAGACATCCTGGGCGCCGATGCGCCGGAGACCCTGGTGAAACTGGTGGAGATGGGCGCCAACCACGAGCAGCAGCACCAGGNNGAGCTCGGCCTCAACCACGAGCAGCAGCACCAGGAGCTGATTGTCACAGACATCAAGCATGCATTCTGGACCAGTCCGCTGCGTCCCATTTATCAGAATTCGTTTTCAACCGTGGCTGGGTCAGCCTCCAGCGTGACACCGCAGAAGCAGCACACCTACGCGGAAGGCATGCACGAAATCGGCTCCGGCCCCGGGCGTTTTCATTTTGACAATGAAGCGCCGCGCCACAAAGCATTTCTCCCGGCGTTCCGCCTGGCTACGCGACTGGTAACGTGTGGCGAGTATTTGTCATTTATGGAAGACCGGGGATATACGCGTCCGGAACTTTGGTTGTCCGATGGATGGAAAGCTGTGCAGACCCACGGATGGACGGCTCCGCTCTATTGGGAGAAACACTCCGACGAATGGCGGCAGTTCACTTGCTCCGGAATGCGCAAGGTCGAACAACACGAGCCGGTGTGTCACGTCAGCTTTTATGAAGCCGATGCCTTTGCCCGCTGGGCGGGCGCGCGGCTGCCAACGGAATTTGAATGGGAGATTGCCGCGTCGCAAATCAATCCCGAAGGCAACTTGCTGGAAGCTGGCCGGTTCCATCCGCGCGCGGCGCAGCCGCAGGAAGCAAATCAACCTCTGCAAATGTTTGGCGACGTTTGGGAATGGACAGCCAGCGCGTATCTTCCTTATCCGGGATACAAGCCCGCGGCGGGGGCCCTGGGCGAATACAACGGAAAATTCATGAGCAACCAGATGGTGCTGCGCGGAGGCTCGTGTATCACTCCGCGGTCCCACATTCGCGCAACCTATCGTAATTTTTTCCCACCGGAAACCAGATGGCAATTTTCCGGCATAAGGCTGACCGATGACGGCAACTAAAGCCCTGGCGGCAATCGCCAGCCCAATCGCGGACGACGTGCGGCAAGGCCTGAGCGCCGAGCCGAAGCGGCTTCCGGCGAAACTCTTTTATGACGCGGAAGGCTCGCGCCTGTTCGACGAAATCACGCGCACGCCAGAGTACTATCCCACGCGCACCGAGCGCGGCATCTTGCAAACGAACGCGGCAGAGATCGTTCGCCAGGCCGGCGACAATCTGGACCTCGTCGAACTGGGAGCAGGGAACGCAAGCAAGACCAGTATTCTGGTGGAAGCGCTCTCGCAGCGGCAGTTGCGCGTTGAGTTCCATCCCATTGATGTCTCCGCCACAGCGCTGCAGGAAGCGGTTGCCAGCATGCATGGCCGGTTCCGCAACCTCTCCATACGGCCCATCGTGGCGGACTATTCCGACGACCTGCCGGAATTGCAATCACTGCAAGGACAAAAGCTGGTGATGTTCATCGGTTCGACGATCGGAAACTTTGAGCCGGATGAGGCCGTACAGTTTCTGCAACGGCTGCGGCGTTCCCTCAATCCGGGTGACGCTCTGCTGCTCGGCATGGACCTGATCAAAGACGCGGACGTGCTACACGCAGCTTACAATGACGCCGCGGGCGTTACCGCAAAGTTCAATAAGAACATGCTGGTGCGAATCAACCGCGAGCTCGGTGGTCATTTTGATCCGGAAGCGTTCCAGCATATTGCCTTTTGGAACCCGGCGATGTCGCGCATCGAAATGCATCTCGAAAGCCGCTTCGAGCAGAAAGTCTGGGTCCGCGACCTGGACCGCGTCTTCCACTTTGCCGGAGGCGAACGCATACACACCGAGAACAGCTACAAGTTCTCCACCGAAACCACGTCGCGCCTGGTGCATGCCAGCGGTTTCCGCATGGAGAGATGCTGGACTGATCCTGAGCAGTGGTTTCGCGTGGTCTTGGCGAGGGGTTAGGTCTAAAATCCCGATTCCGCAGAGCGGGAGAGGGATCCCTATCATCTGAAGGACCAACGGGAACAGAATTGCCGCGAATCACGCGAATGAGTGCGAATCAGGAAAATCAAAACCTTACCGCTGATAACGCTAATAGCGCTGATTCAGGGAATTTCGCCGCAAAGACACATAGGGCACAAAGGAAACAAAAGAGCGAACTCCCAGGATGCTCGATCCCTCCGTCCCAATCAGCGTTATCAGCGGTAAGGTTTTCCATGCTTGCTACCTTCTTCCTGCGTTATCCTTATCTTCGGAAACAAAATATGCGCAACATACTTCTATTTGTTATGGCATGCACCCTTATGTCCACAGCCCAGGAATCCACACCCGGCGTTGACCAACTAAAACAAATGGCGTCGCGATTCGCGCCTACGGAAATGAAAGTCAGTACCGCGGGACTTTCCGCGGGCGACAGGCAGGCCCTGGTCAAGCTGGTCCAGGCAGCTCGGATTGTGAACCACATTTTCATGCAGCAGTTCTGGAGTGGCGATGTTGCGCTCTATCAGCAACTGCAGAAAGACAAGTCGCCGCTGGGGCAGGCCCGTTTGCATTATTTCTGGATCAATAAAGGACCGTGGTCGGAAATTGACGAGCACAAAGCATTTCTTCCCGGCGTGCCCGGCAAGAAGCCGGCGGGAGCGAACTTATATCCCGAGGACATGAGCAAAGACGAATTTGAAACCTGGGCCAAAGCGCTTCCTGACAACCAGAAGCAGCAGGCGGAAGGTTTCTTCACGGTTGTCCGTCGAGGCCCGGACCGTAAGCTGCAGCTGGTTCCTTACAGCCAGGAGTACAAGAGCGATCTTGATCGGGCCGCCGCGCTGCTGCGCCAGGCCGCGACGCTCACCGACAACGCTTCACTGCAAAAGTTCCTGACGACCCGCGCCGACGCTTTCAGTTCCAACGATTACTATGAAAGCGATGTCGCTTGGATGGACCTGGACGCGCCCGTGGATGTGACCATTGGCCCGTACGAAACTTACAACGACGAAATCTTTGGCTATAAGGCGGCCTTTGAAGCCTACATCAACGTCCGTGACGACAAAGAAACGGCGCGGCTCGCGTTTCTCGGCCAGCATTTGCAGGACATTGAAGACAACCTGCCCGAAGATCCGAAATACCGTGTTGCGAAATTGGGCGCGCTGGCGCCGATTCGCGTGGTCAATGAAGTGTTCGCTGCGGGCGATGGCGCCCACGGTGTGCAGACCGCGGCCTACAATCTGCCCAACGATGACAAAGTCGTGGAACTGAAGGGCAGTAAGCGAGTCATGCTGAAGAACATTCAGGAAGCCAAATTCAAAGCCACACTGCTGCCGATCTCCCGAGTGGTCTTGTCGGCGTCGTCTCAGAAAGACCTGAGCTTCGATTTATTTTTCACCCACATCGTAGCCCACGAACTCACACACGGTCTGGGCCCGCACCGGATTCAGATCAACGGACGCGAAAGCAATCCTCGAATGGAACTCAAGGGCCTCTACAGCGCAATTGAAGAAGCTAAAGCCGACGTGACCGGACTCTTTGCGCTGCAGTTTCTGATGACCCAGGCAGACCAGGGGAAGATCCAGGCGCTGCTTCCGCACGGCCCCGATGCCGAACGGCAACTTTACACCACGTATCTGGCGTCGTCATTCCGCACCATGCGCTTCGGGTTGCAGGACTCTCACGCGCGCGGCATGGCCATGCAGTTTAATTATTTTCTCGACAAAGGCGCGTTCATCGCCAATGCCGATGGCACATTCAGCGTGGACTTGACTAAGATCAAAGACGCCGTTCGCTCGCTGGACCATGATCTGCTTACGCTGGAAGCCACGGGCGACTATGAAGGAACGAAAAAGATGTTGGATCGGCTGAGCGTGCTGCGTCCTGAGGTGCAGAAAGCGCTGGAGCGGTTGAAGAGTGTGCCTACGGACATTGAGCCTATCTTTGTTACGGCGGATGCCCTGGCTCCCGAACACAAGAGATAAAGGCTGCGGTTCCCGAGCTTGCGTGGCACAGGCCCTCTTGCGGGTGTTGTTTCCTTCAGAAGGCTGCGGGCACCGGCAAGAGTGCCGGTGCCACACGAGCCAGCACAAGACGGAGTGTTTATTCCGCAAACACCCGTTCTTCCAATCCTGTTGACTTCCAAATCCCACTGGTGTTATTTTGCATTTACACGGGAAAGGAGGGCGATCCTAAAAATGAAAAGTTCTGATTGTAGTAGTACCAAACGTGAGGTGGCTGAGGCTTAGGGCGCAAGCTCTGAAGTCCTGGCGAGTAGGATTCGCAAAGGCCTCTGCAACATTGAGAGCGCGCCTTCAGCCAATCCCGACAGACTACCGAACGGCCCCGCGGCAATTACGCTGCGGGGCCGTTAGTGTTTTTGGGGGTGAGCAATTTTAAAGCCGAACATTCAGCTTCATCGCAAGGCTGCTGAAACTGGCAATCAAAATCTGAAAAAAGATAGCGCCCGTCATATCCAGAAGCACGTCATAGGGGCTGCCGGTGCGCGACGGCACAAACGTCTGGTGGAACTCATCGAGCATGGCCGCGGCGAGTGTGAGTGCCAGGGCCAGGCCGCTCCACTGAAAAGTCCAACTGGTCCGTCGCGGCAGGGTGGCCCGCCACGAGCGGAAAGCGAGCCAGCTCAGGATTCCATAGAACGTGAAATGCGCGCCTTTGCGGATCAAGAAGTGGATCACGATAAACGATTGGTAGGACAAGCCGGGAAAAACAGCGTGCATGATTTTCCAAAGGAGACTGCTGGTGTGCTTGGCAGAAAGCTGGTCACTGGAGCAGACGGCGAGCAAGCAGAGCCAAAGAAAAGTGGGTAGCCACGGCAGTAGTCTGCTCCACAAGGAACGCGAAATGGATTGTTCGATGACCGATGATGACAAAAAGAGTTCCTTCCTTACTCAATCCGATAATTGGGCGCTTCGCGGGTGATGACCACATCGTGCACGTGGCTTTCGCGCAGACCAGCACCGCTGATGCGAATGAATTTTGCCTTCTGCTGAAGCGCGGGAACTGAAGTGGCGCCGCAGTAGCCCATTCCGGAGCGTAGTCCGCCCACAAGCTGGAACACCATCGCCGCCAGAGTACCCCGATAAGGCACGCGGCCTTCAATTCCTTCAGGAACGAATTTGCCCAGGCGGTTTCCGTCGCGGTCACCTTCTTCCACTGCTGTGGCGGCGGAAGAGCCCTCATAGCCCTCCTGGGAGTAGCGCTCGCTGCCGCCTGCGGCCATCGCCGAGAGTGAGCCCATGCCGCGGTAGGACTTGAATGAGCGCCCTTGATAAAGGATGGTTTCGCCGGGGCTCTCCTCCGTCCCCGCGAATAGTGACCCGATCATTACCACGCTGGCGCCGGCAGCAATGGCCTTGGTTACGTCACCAGAATATTTAATTCCGCCGTCAGCAATCACCGGAACATTTGCGTCGCGGCAGGCGCGGGCGGCTTCTGCGATGGCGGTGATCTGCGGCACACCGGCTCCGGTGACAATGCGTGTAGTACAGATGGAACCAGGCCCGATGCCGACTTTGATTGCGTCCGCGCCGGCTTTGATCAGAGCACAGGCGCCTTCATGCGTGGCCACGTTACCGGCCAGCAGATCAATTTCCGGCAGCTTGGACTTGATCATCCTGACTGCGTCCAGCACGCGGCTGGTGTGACCGTGAGCACTGTCAATGGCCAGCACGTCAACCTTGGCCTTGACCAACTCTTGCGCGCGCTCCAGGAAATCTCCGGTGGCGCCAATGGCGGCGCCTACCAGCAGGCGTCCGTGCTCGTCTTTGGCGGCCTGCGGGTACCGCAGTTTCTTTTGAATATCTTTAACCGTGATCAGGCCTTTTAAGTTGTACTTATCATCCACCACCAGAAGTTTTTCTACGCGATGCTCGTGGAGAATCTTCTCCGCTCCTTCGAGTGTGGTGCCAACGGGAACGGTGATGAGGTCTTTCTTGGTCATGACTTCACTGATGGCGATGTCCATACGCGTCTCAAACCGCAAGTCGCGGTTCGTCAGGATGCCCACCAGCTTTTTGTTCTTGGTGACGGGAACGCCGGAAATTTTGTAGCGACGCATCAGCTCCACGGCGTCGGCGATTTTGTGGTCGGGAGAAAGCGTGATCGGATTGGTGATCATGCCACTCTCCGAGCGCTTGACCTTGTCCGTTTCATCCACCTGCTGCTCAATCGTAAGGTTGCGATGGACAATGCCCAAGCCGCCTTGCTGGGCGATGGCAATCGCCAGGCGCGACTCGGTCACCGTATCCATGGCCGCGCTGATGATCGGGATATTCAGGCGGATATTGCGCGAGAGCTGGGTTTGCGTGTTGACCTCGGCCGGCACCACGTCAGAAAGCGCGGGCAAAAGAAGAACGTCATCGAAGGTCAGGGCCTCGGGCACTGGAAAATGAATCATGTTTTATTGTAAATGGTGTGCGGCTGTACGTCAGCCCCTGATGAAGATGAGTAAGTCTTAATGATGCGCGCTCGGAGCCGCCCCAAATGGGCACGCAAACAGCGAAACCAAAGTAACTTGACCCCCTGAGGATGCACGAGGATACTGTCAATCATGCACTCGAACGCAGGCCCAATACCGGAGTCGATGATGGCTGCAAACGCGCCAGGTGGAATAGAGAACCGCCGCGAGAAACGCCTGAATGTTGCGGTGCCGGTCAAGGTGTTCCTTGATCCGCAAAGCGCGGAATGCGAAGCGTGCTGCACGTTTGAGATTTCCATGGTGGGCGCGCGCCTTATGCGGTTCCGCGGCGCCGAAAAAGTGGGCCAGACCGTGTGGCTGCAGCGCCATAACAAGCGCGCCTCATACAAGGTTGTGTGGATCGGCCAGCCCGGTACCATCCAGGAAGGCCAGGTGGGCGTCGAAGTACTGGAACCCGCCAACATCATCTGGGAAAACGAATTGCGCCTGCGCATCATGCAGGGCTAAAGCTTGTCCGCCCCTTCTTCTTAACTTCAGCGATATTTCTCTCCTGCACTGACCCCTCGCCAGCCAATCGTATTACCTGCTAAAGTTTTAATCCTATGCTGCGTTCGTATCAGGGAATTGCGCCGCGCATCCACGAGTCGTGCTACATCGACGAATCGGCCCAGATCATTGGCGACGTGGAGATCGGCGAAAACTCCAGCGTCTGGATGAACGCGGTGATTCGTGGCGATGTTTTTGCCATCCGCATTGGCAAGAATTCCAACGTCCAGGACTGCAGCGTGCTCCACGGCATGCGCCACAAGTATGGAGTCATCATGGGAGATTTTGTGACCGTTGGACACTCGGTCACTCTGCACGGCTGCACGGTGGGCGACCGCTGCTTGATCGGCATGGGATCGGTAGTGCTGAACAACGCAAAGATCGGCGAAGGCTCGATCATTGCCGCTGGGACGGTCATTCCCGAAGGCACAGTCATTGAGCCGTTTTCGTTGTGGATGGGCGTTCCCGGAAAATTCAAGAAGAAGATTGACGATGAAGAGTCGCAGAAGACGATCCTGATGTATGGCAAGAATTATGTAGACTATACAGAGCAATATCGAAAAGAATATCGCTCCGTGTGAGGATGGCATGAAAGTTAAAGTTGTAGTGCACGAGGCAGAAGAAGGCGGATTTTGGGCGGAAGTACCGGGCATTCCCGGCTGCGCCACGCAAGGTGATACTTTTCCGGAATTACTGACGAACTTGTATGAAGCGGTCGAGGGCTGCTTGTCAGTTGATGTTTCATCCGCAAAAAAGACTGACCGCGACCAAATTGTAGAAATAGCGGTATGAAGTCGCTTTCGGGCAAAGAGTTTGCCAAGATGCTTGAGAAGCATGCTTGGCAATTGCTGCGAATCAACGGAAGTCACCACATTTACGGTAAGCCAAACAATATCGTGAGAGTCTCAGTTCCAATCCATGGAAACAAGCCTCTAAAAATAGGTCTGCAGCGCCACTTGCTCAAATTGGCAGGCATCGCCGACGAGGAACAACAGTGATTAGGGCTGTCCGTGGTACCCGCGACCTTCTGCCTCCTGAGACAGAGACGTGGAACTTTGTCGAGGCCAGGGCGCGCGAACTTTTTCGTGTGTACAACTTCCAGGAGATTCGCACGCCCATTCTCGAAGACCTGCAGCTCTTTCAACGGTCTGTGGGTGAAGAGACGGACATTGTTTCCAAAGAAATGTTTGCCTGGGAAGACCGTGCCCGCGCTCAAAGTGAAAAAGGGCAGTGGCTGGCATTGCGTCCGGAAAATACCGCGGGCGTGGTGCGTGCTTATATCGAGCACAAACTCTGGGAGCGTCCGGGGCTGCAGCGGTTTTATTACATTGGTCCGCAGTTCCGTAGAGAGCGTCCGCAGAAGGGCCGTTACCGGCAGTTTTACCAGATCGGCGCGGAGGTCATCGGTCCGAGCGCGGCAGGTAGTGAATCACCAGTAGTCGATGCTGAATTGCTCGAGATGCTAGCCAGTCTGCTCGACGGCCTGGGGATCAAGGGCTGGACACTGGAGCTCAATTCCGTCGGGTGTGCGAACGATCGGCCGATATTTCTGGAAGCTCTCCGCAACGCATTGAAAGATGTTGTCGGCAAAATATGCGTTGACTGCCAGCGTCGTTATGAGACGAACCCGTTGCGCGTGCTCGACTGCAAGGTTCCAGAGGACCAGCCGATCATCGAAGGGCTGCCAAAGCAGAGCGATTATCTCGATGAAAGCTGCCGCACTCATTTTGTCGAGGTACAAAAAGTCCTTACAGCGCTGGGCGTACCGTTTGTTCTGAATAATCGCCTGGTGCGTGGCCTGGACTACTACACGCGGACCGCGTTCGAATTTACGCACGGCGCCCTGGGCGCGCAAAACGCTATTATCGGCGGCGGACGCTATGACGGACTTTCTGAATCGCTGGGCGGCCCTGCTGCGCCGGGCATCGGCTTTGCCATCGGCGAAGACCGCCTGGTGATGGCATTGCAGGAATCCGGCGCGGTTCCCGTGAGCGTGACTGATATCTACATTGCTCCGCTCGGCGCAGGTATGAACATTCACGCTGCGGTGTTGGCGCGCGAACTGCGGAAGCAGGGAATTGTGATTACTGTGGGTGACGAAACATTTCGTCTGAAGAAATCTCTGGAAACTGCCAGTAAAACCGGTGCGCGCTATGCGCTGATTCTCGGCGAAAACGAAGTTGTCTCCGGACAGTTCGCGTTGAAGAACCTGGCTACTGGCGAACAGGTGAGTGTTGTTCGTAAGGAGATCTTCTCTAACATCTCGAGCGCAGCGAGAGATCCCTATAGCGCCGAAGAGCGTTAGCCGCGAATTGACGCGAGTGAACGCGAATCCGGTTTTTTCCATGTTAATTCGTGTTGAGGCTTCAGAAGATATAATCAAGCATTCCCAGTTAAGGAGCCATTTTGCAGCTTGATTTTTTAGGTGACCTTCGTCGCACACACATGTGCGGTGAGCTTCGGGCAGAGCACATCGGGCAAAAGGTAATCTTGCTCGGATGGGTCAATCGCCGCCGCGATCTGGGCAATCTTGTTTTTATTGACGTCCGCGACCGCAACGGCATGACCCAGCTGGTCTTCGACAAGGGTGAAAATCCGGCTGCGCACGAAAAGGCCAGCGCCTTGCGCTCGGAGTACGTGATCGCCGCGATTGGACATGTGCGCAAGCGCGACCTGGATACCGTCAATCCGAACATTGCCACCGGCGATGTGGAAGTCCGTGTGGACGAACTCAAGCTGCTGAATGAATCCAAGCTGCCACCGTTTTTGCCCGGCGACACCGATATTGCGAACGAAGAGATGCGTCTCAAATATCGCTACCTTGATTTGCGGCGGGACAAGATGCAGGCCAACATCGAACTGCGCCATAAAGTGGCGTTGGCCATTCGACAGAGCCTTTCTGAGCGGGGTTTTCTGGAGATTGAAACACCGTTCATGACGCGCTCGACGCCTGAAGGCGCGCGCGACTATCTGGTACCTAGCCGGGTGCATCCGGGTGAGTTTTACGCGCTGCCGCAATCGCCGCAGATATTCAAGCAGATTCTGATGATCTCTGGTTTTGACAAGTATTTTCAGATCGTGCGCTGCTTCCGTGATGAAGACCTGCGTGCTGATCGCCAGCCGGAATTTACGCAAATCGATCTGGAGATGAGTTTCCCTCAGCCCGACCGCGTGTTTGAAGTGGTGGAAGCATTCTTGCAGGCTGCCTTCAAAGCCGCAGGGCACGAGTTGACTGCGCCGTTTCCACGCATGACGTATGACGAGGCCATGCGCCAGTACGGTATCGATAAGCCCGACATGCGCCTGCCGGCGATGACCGACATTCGCAAAGCATTTACGGACGAGGACCTGACGGAGCTTCGGATCGACGCGTCCATGAACATGGTTGCGGTGCGGATTCCCAAAGTCGGAAAAATATCCGATCGCGAGAAGAAGGAAATCCGCGCGTTGTCAGACGAATTGGCCCAACGGAACAAAGAATTTGCCGGGGTCCTGTATGACTTTGCTCAATTAGAAAAGAAGCGTCCTCAGGCAGCGACGAAAATTCGCGAATTGTGCGCGGCTGATTCGGAAGATCTGATCGTTCCGGTTGTTGCCATCGCTGCTGCGGAAAGCAAAGCGAGAACTGCTGCGAACCAGCACGCGCAATTCACAGCCGCGGGAGAAGCCCGCTTGGAACTTGCCCGCAAGTATGCCGATCGCCATGGAGCGTTCACACGCACGGGCGAGGTAGGGAATGACTTCAAGCTGCTATGGGTCACCGACTTTCCGATGTTCGAGTACGATGAAAAAGAGAACCACTGGAACCCGGCGCACCATCCGTTCACTTCGCCGCATGAACGCGACATGGACAAGCTTGAGTCCGATCCCGGTTCGGTCCGCGCGCTGGCTTATGACGTGGTGCTGAACGGCACTGAGTTGGGATCGGGCTCTATTCGTATTCATCGTCAGGACATTCAAGAAAAAATTTTTCGCGCTCTCGGCATGTCTATACCTGAAATGAAAGAACGATTTGGCTTCTTCCTGGAAGCACTCGAATACGGCACGCCTCCGCACGGCGGGATTGCGCTCGGACTGGACCGCATTGTCATGATCCTCGCCGGCGCCGATAGTTTGCGTGAAGTGATTCCGTTCCCCAAGACAGCGAAGGCCGTCGACCTGATGGTGGACGCGCCCACTCCGGTAAGCGACGTGCAGTTGAAGGAGTTGGGGATCAAAATCAAGTAAGGCAAATGAAACCTTTAGCAATCGCAGTTGCTGGCATCATCGGCGTTGTTTTCGTTTTCGTGCTGGATGCGTATATCCCACTGGTATTGGTGGTCCTTCACTGCTTGACCTTGTGCTGCATTCTTGTCGGAACACTTATTCCGGCCACCTCGCGGCATGGGAAGTTGACGCTTTATCCCAAAGAGGAGGGCGCCGCGTGCGCGGATGAATCAGCATGGCCGTGCCTGGAAGGCAGGGCGCTCAATCCTGGAGTGCAGTACTCTATCGAGTTTCACTTGGAGTTCATCAGGGCATGGTTCTTGGCGTTGGTTGGCATGTTGTCTCTTTTGGCGATCGCCAGCGTCCTGCTGGTTAATAAAGACGTGTTCTCTCCCGCAAACATAGATTCGGGCGTATACATCCTTCTGCTCGTGGTCGCGTTCGGGAGCTTTGCTCCATTTGCAATTGCGGGAGCATGGCTGGTTGAGCGAAGATTGCTGGCTAGGTCCCCGATTGCAATGGGGCGCGTCATCTCAGAAGGCGGTTCGTACACGTTCATGAATGCGCAAGGGGAGTGGCATGGCGGAACAAGAAGACGAGGTTCCAGAAACATTCAGGACACGTTGTGTGTTGTTTTCTATTCCGAGGCTAACGCGCAAGTGAACGTGTCTTCTTCTGGGCTTCGATTCCACCGACTGATAATTTGTTAGAAACCGCCTCAAGTCAGCGTTTCCGCTTCTTGCTGGATTTGCGGCCTGCCTTTCTTTACTTTCTTCCCAAACTGAAACTCAAACTCTTTCATCCGCACGCGTCTTCCGCTGAAGCCGACACCTTCGGTTTCCAGGCGGAATTTTTGTTCGAAGCCTGACTCTCCCGGCAAGGCAATTCTTCCTCCGGCAGCTACCACGCGGTGCCAGGGAAGTCCATGCGACTGGCGGAGCGCCCCCACCACTTGCCGCGCAGCTCCGGGAAATCCGGCGGCGCGGGCGATGGCTCCGTAGCTGGAAACTTTGCCGCGCGGAATCTTCAAGATCGCGGCGCGAATGCGTGGAAGCATCGACCCGCTTTTCGTCAGTGGAGCAGCCTTGGTCACCTCGAAATTTTCTTGGCGGTGCCCTGGAGCATGGTTGTCCAGTGCTCGCCGCCGTCAGAGGAAAACTCGGTCTTGAAAACTTCTGTTCCCGGGACAGAGAAGTCGTTGGTCGTCCGAAACTGTACTTTGTCTGCTTTGTTCGCGGGATAGGTCCAGAGAGTTCCTTCGATCATCACGGCCCCGTTCCAGGGCTGTTTGCCCGGCCCGGCCATGCTGCTGATGGTGTAATTCCCATCTTTACTGCTGTAGGAAAAAACAGAAAGCTGAATGCTCTGACCCGAAGGCTCGCTGATCCGTTGTTCGCAGATCAGGAAATCTTCCAGCGGCGACCAGCGGCAGTCAATGTCGGAAGTCACTTTGTGGGCCTTGCTGTAGGCGGTGTCTGAGAAGTTGCCCTCGGATTTCCATTTGCCGACAAAAACGGCGAGCTTCTTCGTGGCTGCTGCGTCTGTTGTGTCCGGAGAGTTGGTTTGTGCGGCGCAGACTGCGGCTAGCGCCAGCGTCAATAGAATTCGTAGTTTCATTGGCTGTCCTCTGGTTCTTGTATTCGACTAAGCAGGTTAACTGCTTATACTTTGTCAACGCAAACGCGCATTCATCTGGAGGCAACGAGCACCGGCAAGAGTGCCGGTGCCACACAAGCTCAGATGGAGCGAAGAAAACTTCGACCGCAATTTTCAGATAGCCGTTCACGGGCTTTTCAGGAGAAACTCAAAGGATGAACAAGGCCTCAACTGCTCGCGTAACTCTCGATCCTGAAAATTGGGACGAGTTCCGCTCCCTCGCCCACCAGATGATTGACGACACAGTGGACTATCTGCAAAACGTAAGCAGCCGTCCTGCCTGGCGGCCCATGCCTGCAGAAGTCCGCAATTCATTCAGCGAACCTGTGCCGCACTCGGGCGTGGGTGCGGCCGCTGCTTATGCGGATTTCCGCGAACGCATCTTGCCGTATCCCAACGGCAGTATTCATCCGCGGTTCTGGGGCTGGGTGCAGGGAACAGGAACGCCGCTGGCCATGATGGCCGAGATGCTGGCTTCGGCGATGAATCCACACATGGCGGGCTTTAACCAGGCTCCTGCATTGGTGGAAAAGCAAGTGGTCCGCTGGGTCGCGGAACTGATGGGGTATCCCGCGGATGCGAGCGGCCTGCTGGTGAGCGGTGGAACCATGGCCAACATTCTTGGTCTGGCGGTTGCGCGGCACGCCAGGTGCGGGTTCGACATCCGGCAAGATGGCCTGCAAGGCGCAGGAAAAAGACCCAAGCTGCTGGTTTATGGTTCCAGTGAAACGCATACCTGGGTCTTCAAGGGGCTGGAATTCATGGGCCTGGGTCGCGCGGCTTTTCGCTCTGTTCCCGTCAATGTGGACTACACCATCAACCTCGCTTTGCTGGGCGAGATGTTGCAGCGCGACAAAGAGGCCGGCCATCTTCCCATATGCATTATCGGCACAGCGGGCACGGTCAACACCGGCGCCACGGACGATCTGGAATCGCTGGCGGCAATTGCGCGCGAGCACAACACATGGTTTCATGTGGACGGAGCTTTCGGTGCGTGGCTCCGCATCTCGGAGAAACTCAAATCGCTGGTCGCCGGCATGGAGCAGGCGGATTCCATCGGTCTCGACTTGCATAAATGGGTTTACCTGCCGTTTGAGTGTGCCTGTGTTCTGGTACGTGATGCGGAGTTGCACAGGGCCGCGTTTGCTTCGACCGTATCGTACCTGGCGATGGCGGACCGCGGCGTGATGGCCGGTGGAATACCGTTCGCGAACCTCGGGATTGATCTCACACGTAACTTCAAAGCACTGAAAGTCTGGATGCAGTTCAAGGCCCATGGCATCGGCCACATCGCGCGAGTGATCGAGCAGAATGTGGACGACGTTCAATATCTTGTGGACTACATACGTAAGTCGAAGGAAATGGAACTGCTGGCGCCAGCGCCACTGAATATCGCGTGCTTTCGTTATATCCGTTCCGGAATGCCGGACGATGCTTTAGACCGGCTCAACAACGAAATTCTATTGCGCATTCAGGAGCAAGGAATTGCTACTCCTTCAGGCACTACTGTCGACGGCAAGTTCGCAATTCGCGTGGCGAACACAAATCATCGCAGCCGGCGCGAGGATTTTGATGCTCTTCTGGAAGCGGTGATTCGGTTTGGCAGGGAAGTTGAGATGAAGTAAGAGGGTCGTATTGCCCATGCACATGTGGCGCAGGCACTTTTGCCTGCGCTCGCAGCCTTCTACAGGAAATGCGCACAGGCAAGAGTGCCTATATTACTATGCCTCAAATTCTTTTCTTCTCGCGACGATTTCAGGAAAGACAACCAAAAACCCCTTTAACCACAGAGGACACAAAGGAGCACAGAGGAAAACCGGNNCTTGCCGCGCTGTGCCACACGGTTCTATAAGTCGATTAGTGTTTTGCTTGATTGAAAACCGCCTTAGCTACCTCGTCCCAAATCCATGTCCTGGCAGCAGCGACATCGTGAGCCCTAGCAGAGTGAGCACAACGAGAAAGTAGACGGTGGTCGCTGGGCTCGCATGTTCTGGGTCGTCTTTGGTGAAGAGCCGCCACGTTGCTCCTGCGGCCACGCCGTAGTAGATCCATTCACCCAGCCCCCAACCCAACCCAATTGCCACGGCCAGGAGTATGGCTCGCTCCACTTTGCTCAGGGCATTCGTTGCATTGCCGCCGTCGAGAGGCGAAATCGGGACCAGGTTTAATACATTCAACCACGCGCCGGAGCGGGCCAGCGCCGCCCAGATTTCGTTTCCGGTCCTCCACCAAATGAGGGCGCACACGGCCGATCCAATCCATCCGGCCAGTGGTCCGGCCAGGCTCACGGCTGCACGTGTTTCGAGGGACACGCCCAGGGCCTGCCAACGCACGTAAGCGCCGAGTCCAGGCAGAAACACGGGCATTTCCGCCGGAAGGCCGCGGCGCTTGATGTCAACATAGTGGCCCATCTCATGGACCAGGATCAGCACAACGAACCCGACGCCGAACTTCCACCCCCAGAGCTTCCAGTAGAGGGCGGCGGAAACCACAAAGCTGAAAAGAAATTTTAATTTGAAGAGCGCGAAAAAAACGGTCTTGAACTTGGCCAGCAGAATAGCCAGCGGCGCCAGCGGCCCAAGTCTCTTAATCCACTTGTTCNNTTGATGGCGGTTTCGAGTTCACGCAAGTGGTTTTGAATCCACTTGGCTTGCTCAGAGTTGGGCGGAAGAAACTGCAGCGCTTGCTGCCATTGTTCGTGGGCTTCCTCCAGCGCGCCATTCCCTTCAAGTGCTCTGGCTCGCGCCGCGAGACGGTCCAGCTGGTCGCCATGTACCAGTGCCTGGCACCCATCACATGCCAGCGCTCCGGGAGTAAGTTCAGTCGAGCAGCGCTTACAGGCAGGCATTCGTTTTCGACTCCGACGATCTCATGGCTTTGCCCGGGAAGCAGTTTCGAAGGGCCCATAGATGGTGATGTGCTTGCCTTTGGTCATTCTCCATGCAATTTGTATTCCCACAAGCAGAATGACGATTCCGATAACACCACTCAGCCCGTTTTCCAGTTCATAAAAAGGTGAAGCAAGACCGAGCACCGCGAGCCTCCCCACGATTGTTCCCAGGCCCGGTCTTGATGCACCGGCTGGTAGCGCATTGTCTGGGATCTCTTCTTGGTTGTTCTTTGTAGCGGACTGTTCTGGCGCACTAGCGGCAGGTTGCTCGCCGGCCTGGGGTGACGATTGCTGTTTCTGCTGCAGCGCCTGCGAATGCAACGCCTCTTTATGCTCTTGCAAGTAGAGGCCGTATCCAATTGGGATTCCCGCCATGGAGACGGCCGCATAGGTCAGGATGGCGGCGGCAATCTGGTAGCGCTTTCCGCCTGCTCCCCTGGATCCCAGCATCATGGATTTGGCAACCAGATAACCCACTCCGAATGACATGTAGCCCACGACCACTCCCAGGAGGATGCCGACGGCGGCGTACAGGATGAGTCCCAGCAAAGCGCCGCCCAGGCCGCACAGAAGACTGCGCACAAACACTCCATGGCTATTTGCGGGAATGGACGCCTGGAGTTTACCGGCACAATTGCAGCAGCTCATCGCGTCCTTCACGCGATAGTACCGGCTCCCGACGGGCTGTCCACAGAACCGGCAGCAGTCTTCTGCGGGCGTTCCGGCATATTCGGCTGTAGAGAACTGCGGACCGGATTTTCCCAGGAAGGAATCTGGCATGAGGGTGCAATGTAGCACACTTCGTCATGGCCTATCAAAATGACGCGTATTTCCCAATGACTGATGGAGGATCCGTCTTTAACCGAGCTTGGCCCCGTTCGGGACGGGCCGTTCCGGTTGCGCCAGCACGACTTGGCCGCTGGGAAGATAGAAACCGGTCGTCAGCACCTCAGAGAAAAAGTTGGCCACCTGCTTCGGAGAAAAATTGACCACACCGATGATCTGTTTCCCCAGCAATTCTTCTTTACTGTATAAGTCCTTGATTTGGGCGCTGGATTGTTTGATGCCCAGATGGCCAAAGTCGATTTTGAGTTTGTACGTGGGCTTACAGGCTTGGGGGAAAATCTTCTACTTCGATGATAGTTCCAGCCCGCAGTTCGACGCGCTCAAAGTCCTGCCAAGCGATTGTTTCCATTGCCCTGGTCCTTTCTTGGTAAAATCTATTCAGTTGGTTCTGGCTGCCTTAGCATAAACGACTCCCCACGAATGCCAGGGCGCTAGCAAGCGGTCACCTATCCCCAAGGTGTTTGCGGCTTCACAAAACGCCATAAAAATAACCAGGAACAAGTTACTTTAGTACATAACCCGGCTGAAAATCGGCGTGTTTTGCAGTGTACAATTTTAGCCATTCTGGATGAGGATCTCCGCCTATTGTCGTTTAGTGTGCGTGGCCGCCGCACTGTTTCTGTGGGGCGCCAAGCCGAGTCTTGCCCAATCCCATGAGCAACCGGTCACATCCGCGGTGCCCACTCCAGTGGTCCCGGCGTCTTCCCATGTGTTTCTGGTTGTTCTGGAGAATGGCAGTTACAGCACGGTCACCAACAGCGCGGATCCCACCCATTTCATGCCCTGGATGATTGGGCTGGGGAATACTTACGCTCATTCTACGAATTACATCACGAACAGTGGCGGATCGCTGCTCGCTTATTTGTGGCTCTCCTCAGGCTTTTGCCACTCCGATACGTCTACCACCGCCGATTGCCCTAAAACGATTCCGCCGGGCGTTACTCCGGTGAACCGGTTCGGCTGCTCCGGGGGAAGCTGTGTCAGCGCGATTACCGATGACAATATTTATCGCGAGATGGTGGCCGACAATATCCCCTGGACGCTGTATTTTGAGTCTCTGCCCTCGGTGGGATACATGGGCGGACAAGTTGGGAACTACGACCCGCATCACAATCCGGCCAAGTGGTATTCCGACGTAATCAACAGTACAGCATTCCAGCAGCACATGGTTCCGTTCACACAGTTTCCCACGGACCTGGCCAGCAACCAGCTTCCGAAGTACACCCTTATCATTCCGGACGACTCCCACGACGCGCATGATGGCACTCCACAGGCGGCCGATCAATGGCTCCAGACCAACGTTGGTCCGTTGCTCAATCAGCCGTTTTTTCAGCCGGGTGGCGATGGAGTATTGATCATCACTTTTGACAACCAGGATGATGATGGATCCGGTCAGGTCTACTGGACGATCATCGGGCCCAAGATCAAACGCGGTTACGTCTCCAACACCTTTCTGCAGCACCAGGACACTTTGCTGACGGTTTTACAGGCGTTGGGAATTGCAGCTCGTCCTGGATACACGTCGATCGCCAACGGAATGGCGGAGTTTTTCATTCAGCCGCAGTTGACTGTTACCAAACCGGGCAGCGGGACGGGAACGGTGACCAGCAATGACGGGTCCATTAACTGCGGCGCCACTTGTTCGGCGAATTTTAACGATGGAACAGCGGTCACGCTGACAGCAACCCCTGCAGCTGGGTCCATCTTTACCGGATGGGGCGGCGCGTGCTCGGGCACAACGACGTGCTCGGTCACGATGAATGCGGCGCAAGCGGTCACTGCGACTTTCACGCAGACCTTTGTGCTTACGGTGAGCAGGCAAGGCGCCGGAACAGGAACGGTCACGAGCAACGTTGGATCCATCAATTGCGGCGCAACGTGTTCGGCGACCTATAACAGCGGGACCGCGGTCACTTTGACCGCAACACCCGCAGCCGGGTCCGCGTTTACCGGATGGGCTGGAGCGTGTTCCGGCACTCAAACCTGCTCGGTGACCATGAGTGCCGCGCAAACTGTGACCGCAACGTTTACCCCGACCTTTGTGTTGACGGTGACTCCGCAGGGTACCGGAACAGGAACGGTCACGAGCAACGTTGGATCCATCAACTGCGGGGCGACGTGTTCGGCGACCTATAACAGTGGAACGGCGGTGACCCTGACAGCGGCACCAGCGGCGGGATCCATTTTTGCCGGATGGGGCGGAGCCTGCTCCGGCACGACGACTTGCTCGGTAACGATGACGGCACCGCAAACTGTAACAGCGACCTTCACTCAGACCTTTGTCCTGACGGTAACCAAGCCGGGCACCGGAACGGGAACCGTGGCCAGCAATGTTGGATCGATTAATTGCGGCGCAACGTGTTCGGCGACCTATAACAGTGGGACCCCGGTCACTCTGACCGCAACGCCCGCAGCCGGGTCCGTGTTTGTCGGATGGGGCGGAGCTTGTTCCGGCACAACGACCTGCACGGTAACCATGAATGCGGCCCAAAGTGTGTCCGCAACATTCAGCCCGCTCTTTGGGCTGACGGTTACCAAACAGGGCGCCGGAACGGGAACGGTGACCAGCAACGTTGGAGGAATTAACTGCGGCGCCACCTGTTTGGCGACCTTTGCCAATGGGACAGTGGTAACGCTTACGGCAACCCCAGCAACAGGGTCCGCATTTGCCGGATGGGGCGGAGCTTGCTCGGGCACACAAACATGCGTGGTGACCATGAATTCGGCGCTCACGGTCAGTGCGACTTTCAGCCCGACTTTTGCCCTGACGATCACCAAACAAGGCACGGGAACGGGGACAGTGACCAGCAGTGACGGTTCCATTAATTGCGGTCTTACCTGTTCGGCAAACTTTACCAGCGGGACAACGATTACGCTAACGGCGACCCCGACTCCAGCCAGCGGGTCCACCTTTGCCGGATGGGGCGGAGCATGCGCCGGAACACAAACCTGCACGCTCACGATCAATTCAGCACAATCCGCATCCGCGAGCTTCACCCAGACCGGGCCTCTCGGCCTGCGCTTTGTGCCGGCCACGCCGTGCCGCATCGCAGACACGCGACTCGCGAATGGTCCATTTGGCGGGCCGTTCGTGAGCGGACAAACCTCCCGGAGCATTACGATTCCGTCCAGCGCTTGTAATATTCCTGCCACGGCGCAGGCTTACTCCCTGAACGTGACGGTGGTTCCGCACGGCCCGCTCGGCTACTTGACGACCTTCCCTTGCGGACAGGCGCAGCCGCTGGTTTCCACACTCAACTCAGATGGCCGGATCAAAGCGGTGGCCGCGATCATACCCGCGGGATCCAACGGGGCCGTATGTTTCTTCGCCAGCAATGACACGGACCTGGTCCTCGACATCGACGGTTATTTTGTGGCGGCTGCCACCACAGGCTCTTTGGATTTCTATCCTGTGGCGCCGTGCCGTCTCGCGGACACGCGCATGCCCTCAGGGGCCATGGGCGGTCCTTCTCTCACGGCCGGTGTAGCCCGGAACTTTGCGGTGCCTTCAGGTGGATGTAACGTGCCGGCGACGGCGCAAGCGTATTCTTTGAACATAACTGCGGTGCCCAAAGGGCCGCTTGGTTTTGTGACAGCCTGGCCAACAGGACAAACTCAGCCCACGGTCTCCACCCTGAATGCACCCACGGGTGTGACCACAGCGAACGCCGCGGTTGTTCCGGCGGGCGCCAACGGCGCTATTTCAGTGTTTGCATCGAATAATTCGGACCTGGTCATCGACGTCAACGGCTACTTCGCGCCGCCCGCTCCAGGAGGATTGGCGTTCTACAGCATGGCGCCGTGCCGTGTGCTGGACACCCGCAATCCCGGTTCGCAGCAATTCGCTGGAACGCTCAGCGTCAGCGTTGTGGGCAGCGGCTGCGGCGCTCCCACGTCAGCGCAATCGTATGTGCTCAACGCCACTGTGGTGCCACCGGCCCAGCTCGGTTTTCTGACTCTGTGGCCGCAAGGCGCTACGCAGCCGGCCGTCTCAACGCTCAACGCTGTGGACGACGCTATCACCTCAAATATGGCGATTGTTCCCCCGGCCAACGGCTCTGTGAACGTATTCTCAACGGACCTGACACATTTGGTTCTGGACATCTCTGGATATTTCGCGCCCTAAAAAATCATCGGGGGAATCGTTATAATCCCAGCGATGCTGCCCAAACACATCGTAGCCAGGGTTGTCCTGGTCCTGACCATTCTCGGGTTGGGCAGCATTTCGTCCGCTGAGTCGCCGCAACAGCTCAAACCTACTGGCTACGTCGACGATTTTGCCCACGTGCTCGACGCCTCTTCCAAGGCCGCTATCGAGCAACTCTGCAGCCAGATAAAACAAAAGACCAACGCGGAGATCGCCGTGGTGACCGTCAATTCGCTCGACGGCGCCGATATCGAGAGCTATGCGGCCCAACTCCTCAAACAGTGGGGCATTGGACCCAAGTCGAGTAATCGCGGAGTGCTTATTCTTTTCGCTGCCCAGGACCATCGCTACCGCATCGAGGTGGGCTACGGGCTGGAGCCGATTCTGCCTGACGGAAAAGTCGGCGGGTTTGGACGCGAGGCAGTTCCTTACCTGAAGCAGAACCAATATGGCGCGGCGCTGCAATTAATGACGCTGCGCGTCGCACAGACCATCGCTGCGGATGCCAAGGTGACACTGGAAAACGCTGACCGTCCAAGCGCCCCCGCTCCATCACGGAGTTCCGACGACTCGGCAGGGTGTGGGCTCGCGCTGATTCCGCTGGTTGTGATTATCGTAATCATTCTCATTATCGTGTCCGTCGCCAAGAACTCTGGCGGCCGCAGGGGTGGAAGTTCGGGTATCTTCTGGGGCGGATTTGGCGGTTTTGGTGGCGGAAGCAGCAGCTGGGGTGGCGGAGGCGGCTTCGGCGGCGGAGGCGGTTTCGGTGGATTCGGCGGCGGAAGTTCCGGCGGCGGCGGGGCCAGCGGAAGCTGGTAGAAGGAAGCGAGCAATATGATATCGGAAAAACAACTGAGTGAATTTGTGGACCGCCTGAAGACTGCTGCGGGCGCAAACCTGCTTTGCGTGGTCTTGCACGGCTCGGCGGCGTCAGAAGAGTTCCATGCAGAGTTTTCTGACGTGAACATCCTCTGCGTTGTGGGCGAGCTTTCGGTAGCGGCCATGCACTCCCTCGTGCCGGCATTGAATTGGTGGACCGGTTTCAAACACTCCGCACCGCTCCTCTTTACCGCGGAAGAATTGAAGACCGCCGCTGATGTCTTTGCCATCGAAATGCTCGACATCCAGCAAC
The DNA here is from genome assembly GCA_003140235.1 of Acidobacteriaceae bacterium. Classification (GTDB taxonomy): domain Bacteria; phylum Acidobacteriota; class Terriglobia; order Terriglobales; family Acidobacteriaceae; genus Angelobacter. The sequence goes on along the minus strand of PLJN01000158.1, from coordinate 13,505 downwards.
GCCATCGCGTCCTGTACGGCAATGACATCTTCACGCACCTGCACATTCCCATGGCGCGGCATCGCATGCAGCTGGAGCATGAGTTGCGAACGAAACTGCTTTTCCTGCGGCAGCATTACCTTGTTTCCTCGGGAGATGACGGCAAGGTCCGCCATCTCATGCTGGATTCTGTGTCGAGCTTTATCGTGCTGTTCCGGCACACGTTGCTTGCGATGGGAGAAAAGCCGCCGCACATAAAAAAAGAGATCGTCGAGCGTCTTGCGACCGTGGTCCCATTCGATGCAGCCCCGTTTCAACAATTGCTGCAAGTCCGGGAAGGCAAGCTGAAAGCAGAAACCCTTGACGTAAAGACGGTTTTTGCCGGGTACTTGCAAGGAATCGAAAGAGTCGTCCGGACAGTGGATGCCCTGTAGTTTAGAATTTGCTGTGGTGCAGGAGAGAAAATGAAAGCCATTGTTGCAATTGTGGTCGTGGTTGTTCTGTTGCTCGTGGTCCTCGGCGGTTTCGGCAGTTACATCGGCGCCAAAAACCAGATGGTCACCAAGAATGAGGCAATCAAAGCCTCATGGTCGCAGGTGGATATCGTGCTGCAACGCCGGGCCGACCTTATCCCCAACCTGGTCGAGACCGTCAAGGGCTTCGCCGCGCAAGAGCAGACCGTGTTTGGCGACATTGCCAAGGCCCGCTCTTCGCTGCTTTCCGCCAGCACTCCCACAGACAAGATCGCCGCTAACCAGCAACTGGATGGCGCACTCGGACGCTTATTGGTAATCGTCGAAAATTACCCGCAATTGCGCTCGAATGAAAATTTCCTACGCCTTCAAGACGAGCTGGCCGGAACAGAAAACCGCATCGCCGTGGAACGCAAGCGTTACAACGATACGCTTCAGGATTACAACACCTATATCGGGCTGTTCCCGAACAGTTTCTGGGCAGGCATCGCCGGCTTCCATCGCAATGACGCCTATTTCGCCGCCAGCGAAGGTTCGCGTCAGGCGCCTAAAGTGAATTTTGACGGAGTGCGCCCCGGTAATAACCCGGCTCCGCAGCCTGCCCGATAGGCCCTCACGGCAGCGAAAGATGCAGCGCGTAGACATCGTAGTGGCCGTGCTCACGCTGCATGATCAGAGCACCGTCCGGCGTTATTCCGAAAGCGCCCGAAGTCAGGCGGAAGGGGGCTTCCAAAATCTTTTCTTGTTTCCCGTCGGGGACATGGACGCGAAAGATCCCATTGCCGATACTGGTGAAGTAGAGATACTGTGAATCAGCGGACCAAATCGGCCATGATGCCGCGCCCGCGATCTGGGTCCGTTTACCGGTCTTGATATCGAAGAGAAACAGTTGCGCGGTGGCGGCATTCACGGCGGCCAGGCGATGGCCGTCCGGCGACCAGAGCGGATAATGCAGGCCATCTGTTCCGAGGATTCTTTCGGTGTGGCCTGATCGCAGATCAAGCTGGTAAAGTCCCATGTCTGCCGGAGCGTCCATTCCGTTGGACCGGCCGTAAATCAGAGAGTCACCACCCGGCATCCAGTCTGGAGCCATCTGAGACAATGGTTCCGATGGGAAAGGCTCCGGGTTGCCGCCCTCGGCGGAAATCACGAAGGCTTTCACCAACTGCCCAGGTTGCCGGGCGTCAAAGGCGATCCTTTTGCCGTCTGGAGACCAGCGTGCGGTCACCACCTGCAAAGGAGCGAACGTAAGTTGAAGCTGCTGCGTGCCGTCGCTGCGGCATCGCCACAGCGTTCCTTCCGGATAGGCCACATAGGACAGCCACTGGCCGTCGCGACTGAACTTCAAGTGATCGGCGGACCGGCTACCCAGAAAAGGTACGAAATCTTTCCGGCCTGCGTCATAGCGGACAAGTTCTCCGAAAGGCTGCGCGCCGATGGCAAAGATGGTCTTGCTGTTACGGCTGGAAACCGGCTGGTAATAGTTCATGGGGCCAAACGTGAGTTGCACCGGATCGCGATTGGCACGGCGCCACCAGTCAGACTTTTCTTCCAGCGCCCAGAGATTGGAAATGTTTTCGCGACGCGAACGGAACACAAAGTAGCGTCCGTCGGGCGTCCAGTCGCCACAGCATTCCATGGAATTTCCTGGCCAGTTGAAGCGCAGCTCGTGAAGATTGCGGCCATCAGCACCCATCTCCCATAACGTTTGCGTTGTAGCGGTGATGAGGGAGAAGCGCAACCGGCTATCGTCCGGCGACCAGCGTACATGGTCAATTTGCGATGAGGCAACAGGCACCGTGGCCAGCAGGTGCGGCGATGTGCCGTCGGGCTTCACCGTAAAGATCTGATTGCCCAGGACGTAGACCAGCAAGCTGTTGTCATGGGACCACGCAAGATCGTCGGCCACCAGGTCGCCGAAGCGGCGGGGCGAGCCACCGGCGACCGGGATGGTCCAGACCGTCCATTGTCCGTTAATGGCCGAGGCCGCCAGAAACTCGGTCTCGTCCGATGAAAGACCGCGAATGCGAAAGTGACCGGGAGGCACATTGGTAAACGCATCGTCATTGCCGTTCACCAGCACCTGCTTGAACCGCCAGTCCGCTTCCGTTTGTCCCACCGACTGGTAATAAACGCGCGGACCGTCGGTATAGAGAGGTTCAAGGTACCAGGCGCCACCGGATTTTGTGAGTTGCACCACGCGGCTGACCTTCGGCAAGGGCATCGCTGGTCGAAACACATATGCGAGCAGCACGACGAACGCGCATGCGGTGATCGCCACTACGAGACCGCGCGGGCCGGACCGGGTCTTTCTGCTTTCCGGCGAAGGTGGCTCGACGGCGACGGCCTCAGCTTGCGCGCTGATCGGAGACACTACGGCATCCGTTTCCCGGCTCCCTGCCGCGACGGGCTCGGGCACGACGATCGCTTCCTGCTCCACCACGCCGAGAAAGCGATACCCGCGCCGGCCGACTGTTTCCAGGAAACGCGGCCCGTCGGCGCTGTCATTGAGCGCCAGCCGAATCTTTCGGATCGCAGTATTCAGCCCGTGATCAAAATCAATGAACACATCGGCGGGCCAAAGCTGTGCCTTGAGTTCATCCCGGGTGACTACTTCATTCGCGCGCCTTAGAAGTATGAGTAGCGCCCGGAAAGGACGGTCCTCCAGCGGGATTCGAACACCATGCTTGCGCAGTTCCCCGGCGCGAGGATCTGCCTCGTAAACGTCAAAGCGCAGTTTACCGCCGAAATTTTGGTCTGTCTGAGCCGCTGGGGACATGGTGACGCAACTATTTTCCTTCAAAAGATTCTAATTCAGAATACCCGTGGCTCCAAGGTTATTTCATGTAACTCTTTTATATTGAATAGCTTACGGCGTTACCGAGTATTTTCCCAAGCTTTACCCGTCCTGCATTGCATTGCGGTAAGTCTTGCGCCAAAGTAGCTGGAACGAAAGCCTTTCCGCCCGCTCAAGCGGTCAGGCGATATAAGCGTCCGCAACGGTTTGTGGTGAGCCGGAGTGGGCGGCTTTGATGCGGTCGGCGGTGACGCGCCATTCCCGCCCCGCCGAGTCGTACCAGAATTCTGGGAACGAAGCGGGGTGGGGACGCAGCCTGGGTTGCAGATTAAGACGCAGCACGGCAGCACCGAAATCTCTGAAAGAGTCGAACATGAAACGGAAAATGTGGGTGGTCTTGATCCTTGCCGGCGCGTTGCTTGCGTGCAAAACCAGGACCTATAGCAATGACGAGAATTGGGACCGCTGCAAAGGTGACGACGCGTCTGCCAGCGTGGCCGCGTGTACTGCGCTCATCGAAGCCGGCAAGGAAACAAAAACCAATCTCGCCAAGCTTTATTACAATCGCGGACGCGCCCACCGTCATCAGGGCAAGTACGATCTGGCCCTTGAGGACTACGACCACGCCATCGAAATCAATCCCGATTACGCGCTGGCGTTCAATAGTCGCGGACTCGTCTACAACGACAAGCACGAATACGATCTGGCCATCGCGGACTACGAGCACGCCCTCACGCTCGATCCACGGCTCGCCATGTCCATGAACAACCGCTGCCTCGCCTACTACCTCAAGAGCGACTACGACCGCGCCCTCCAGGACTGCGAGCAAGCGCTTAAGATGGACCCGAATGACGCCAATCCTTACTACAACCGCGGCTTAATCAAGCGGAAGAAAGGCGACAAAGCCGGCGGTGACGCCGATATCGCCAGGGCCCGCCAGATGAATCCCGATGTGGCCCGGTGAGTGCACGATGGAATTCACAGCAAGGCAAGTTCAGAGGGCGGGCCCTGCAATCCCCATGCTGGCGCAAACTCTTAGATCTAAGAATCCAAGGAGAGTAATAAGAGACATGAAGTTCATTATTTGCAGGTTCAAACTAGTTCTGGGTCTTCTGCTGGTGATGGCCCCAGGCCTGATGTTCGCCAACACCGTAACCGTAGACTGCACCGGCGCAACGCCCGGCGCGTTTATCAGCATTACCGCTGCTCTGGCATCGCTCCCACCGGCGGGTCCCAACACCATCACGGTAGTTTCAAACTGCACGGAACACGTGCTCATCACCAGTTTTTCGCAACTCTCCATCGCGGCCACGCCGGGAACAGTCACCGTGACGGCCGACAATCCGAGCGGACACGTTCTGCAAATCACGGACTCAACCGGAGTGTCGATTGACGGTCTCAATTTCACCGGCGGCCGCGGCGTGTTCGTAAACAACGGCCGCGACGTCCTGATCGCCGATGGCTCAATTCAGAACAGCTCAACCCACGGCATGGTCACGCTCACGTCCAACGTGGACCTGTTCAATCTGACGATCCAGAACAACACCGGCAGCGGCATTTCGTCCGAAGGCGGCCGAGTCACCCTGGACGGCGGCGATGTCATCGCGAGCAATGCCGAGAATGGCATTGCCATGCTGGGCGGCCGCGTCAACCTGTTCGGCGGCGCCGGCACGCCGGCCAATCCGAATAACGCAGTCCGCAACAACGGCGGCATGGGCGTGAGCCTGGCCGAAGGATCCAGCGGCGAAGTCCTGGACGGCAACGACATTCAGAACAACGGCGCCGCAGGATTACAAGCCATCCAAACCAGCACCATCACCATGAGCGGCGGCACCATCACCGGTAATCAGGGCGTGGGCGTGCACATCGCGAAAACCAGCCACGGCGAATTCAACGCCACTACGGTCACCGGTAACGGCGCCTCGGTTGGTCTTGGTACGATCCCCAACGCAGGCAGCGGCCTCGCCGGCGGCATGGAAGCGGTGGCGAATTCCGACATCTTCATTACGGGCAACGTGAAAGTGTCCAATAATCTTTCCACCGGCGTGTTCGCGGACGAAAGCTCGGTGCTCTCAAGCTTCGGCGGCAACACCATCCACCACAATACCGGCGACGGATACCGCATGACCACACTTTCAGTGGCGCATTTCTTCGGCATCGACACCGTCACCGGCAACACCGGCGAACGCCTGGAGTGCGACCAGACTTCAGTCATCACCGGCAGCGGCGCTGCTTCTTTTGCCAGTGAGAAGTGCATGACCAGTAAGTTGAAGTAGAGCAGTTGGAGCCAGAGTGGGATCTGTGGAAATAGGGCCCCCCTGGGCTCCCCGTTCGACCCCACTCCACCCCATTTTCGCGATGACCTGTGGAGCCGCTGGGGTCATGGATCAACGATCATTTGCCGAGGCGTCCGTTTGCGTGGCAAGACGGATATGCAGTTTTCAGCACCTGCATTTCCCAGCTTGAGAATACGATTCGCTACATTAATACGCAGGAAGAGCATCATCGCAAATGAGTTTTGATGATGAGTTGTTGCGGATGCTGGAGCGGCATGGGATTGCGCCATATCCGGATTCGCGGGATTGAACGCATGCGCGATCGATGGGCGCCGGATCGAATGAGAGTGCGGGATTGAGCGTGTTTGGATTGAATGAAGTTGCGGGATTNNCCCGCCGTTGAAACGGCGGGCTAGTGCGAGCCGTCCCTTCGGGACTGGGATGTCGTTGTCTCGGCGATTACCTTGAACCTACCAGTACTTGATTACGGTCGCTCCGTGGAAACGCTGTCGCCAAGATGCAGACATTAGAAGAGGCTTGATGAGTTTCAAGAAAAGGTCTAGTTCCGTACCGCGCATGAACGGCGGTAAGATTTTTAAAAGCCGAACATCAATTGACACTTCTCGCTCCGTGGAAACTCTTTCGTAGACGCCTGACACCTCTTTTCAGCCCTTCGCCCGTCGAGTCTTTGCGTTCGCCCGCAAAAACGCCGCGAAGTCTTCCTCGTCGAGCGTTCCGGCAGCCAGTGCCATTACCGCCAGGGCCGACTCTTCCTCGCTGGCGGTGAAACGGTAGCCATTCAATTCCAGAAAGAGGATACCCACAACGAACCCGGTACGCTTGTTGCCATCGAGAAACGGATGGTTGCGAACGATGCCGCTGGCATAGAGCGCGGCCATGGCGAGGATGTCCGGCTTGCCGGCGCTGGCGTACGCGTAATGTTGGCGAGGACGCGCCAGGGCCGACTCCAGCAACGCGCGGTCCCGCAGTCCGGCGGCGCCGCCGTGCAGCCCAAGGACACGCTGATGGATGGCCAGCGCGCGGCGCTCGTCGATCCAGACGGGGGCTTTCATTTGTTACTTCGCCAAAGTATGCAGGGCATTGCGATAGCGGCTGATGATGTCCTCGGCTCTGGCCATATGCTTTTCAAACTCGGGATCATAGGGCGTGAGCTGGTAGCCGCCATCCGACTCGATCAGGAACAGCGGTTCGCCGTCGCCGGCGTTCAAGCGCTGAATGACCTCTTTCGGCAGGACCACGCCGAGTGAGTTGCCGAATTTCCGGACCTTAAGCTGGACCATATTGTCGCCTCTCTTGAGTTATTACTATTGTAATAACGCTGATGGGGCGAGGCAAGCAAACCTTTATTTCTCAAGGCAAGTTTTAGTTCTTGAAGCGCTTTTGTCTTGTGGGGTCGGTATCGCGTGATAGAGGACGTTGAAACTTTACACATAATCAAAAAGTGTCATGAATCCATAGTCCATATGCAATTGCTGGTGGCAGTGGAATAACGTGAGCCCCGGGTTGTTGGCAACAAAATCCACAGCGACCTCCTGGTAGCCTCCGACCATGACCACGTCTTTCAGGATTCCGGCAGTCGGGGTTCCCGCCCAGTTGGTCAGTTCGAAGCTGTGCCGGTGCAGGTGAATGGGGTGGATATCGTCACTGGCGTTGCGCATGCGGATTCGATATCGCTTGCCTTGCTTCAGGTGAAATTGCGCCGGGGCCATTTCGTTGGCCATGGGGTAAGCGACGCCGTTGATGGTCCAGCGATTGAAACCTTCTTCAGCCGCATTGTCTTTTCTGAAAATCATCTCGAAAGTTTCGTCGGGCGCTGGCGCGGTCGCGCCGGGTTTGGCGAAATAGGAATAGTTCCAGCGGGAATGGGGCGGCGCGGTCCACAGCGGTTTGCCTTTGTGTCCCGCATATTCCACGACGATCCCCATGCCGTGGCGGCGGTCGTCATCGGCGGTGTCGCCCATGATCCAAACGCCGGGGTGGTTCATCTGCACAATCGCGGACACTCGCTCGGCCGTGCCCAGCCAGAGTACCGGAACATTCGCGGGATTCGGCACGGGATTACCGTCCAGGGCAACCACGTGAAAAGAATGACCGGGCAGAGCAAGACTACGAATCTCGGTGGCACTTCCGTTCACTACATGGAAGAGAACTCGTTCGCCTTGGTTCACGCGAACCGGCTCGCCGTGGTGCAGCATGCGGCCATTGATGGTGAACGAACCGTAGCCGACTTCGTATCCGTGGGGCATGCCTTTGGCTAGCGACGCCTTCATGGCAGTCTCGCCTTGCTCTTCAAGCGCCTTCACCTTGGTCGCGGGAGACAGGAAATCCATGGCCATGTCTCCGCCGCGGCTGAAAGTTGGTTCGAACTCTTTGAGCACGAGGAAGACCTCGCGGTCATAGTTGCCCGGTTCATTCTTCGACTCAATGTAGACCGGGCCCACCTCCCCGCCATACTGTCCGGCGTAAAGGTCCGCGCCGGCGCGGTTGTGCGTGTGATAGAAGCGAAGTCCCGCGGGGCCGGGCGTGAATACGATCCGGCGTTTGCCGTGTGCGGGAATATAAGGCGTGCCCTCTTCGGCGGCTCCGTCCACTTCAGTCGGCAGGGTCTGGCCGTGCCAATGCAATTGCTCCGGGACATCGGTTTCGTTATGGACATACACAATCGCTTCTTGTCCTTCTTTGAAGCGAAGCAGCGGCCCCGGGAATTGTCCGTTGTAGGTGGTTAGGGAAACAATCTTGTTTTTCGCGATCTCTACGGGGGCCGTTTGGATTCGGAGAGTGTAATTTGCTCCTTGCAATTCCCCGAGCAGGCTTGGGGACCGGCGGTGCCGCATCGGAGTCTCAGTTTGATTGGAACCTGCTTGGCCGGGCAGCAGGAGCGCTCCCGCGGTCATGCCTGCTGTTTTTAGGAACTGTCGTCTCGACTTTAAGGACGTTTTCATCGGCTCTCCTGACAATGCTGAAGAGATCTCACGATAACGATATTCTATATTTAAGATACTTGTCGCGGGCTTAATGAGTCTTGCCGTTTACTGGTGGCGTCGTTTTTTCTGGCGCGCGGTTGTCGGAATACGGTCGCCAGGCCGAATCACGTGGGCGGACAGGGACTCTTGCGGGAAGTCCTTCGGATTCAGAGTCACGATGAAGTCAGCGCGGCCTCGTTCAGCGCACGCACAAAATGGATCGTCGTCAGGATCGGGGGAGATGTTTGGGACAGCAGAGACCACGACATATTCCGCCTCTTCGCGCAGAAGATTGATGACCTTGCCGATGAGCGTGCGGCGGACTCCCAGGCGCGCCAAGATCCGCTTGTATTCAAGCAGAATTTCATCGCTGATCAGCCAGATAAATGTGTTTTTCTCGATCCAGTCTCGGAGAAGGTCAGCGCTCGCATTCCTGGGGGCGATGGCTGGAGACTTGAGTCCCGCAATTCCTGCCACTAGAACGGACGTGTCTACCACGCCTCTAGGCCGTTTTCTTTTTGGTGCGGGCAACGATGGAAATCTCCGGCGGCTTCTTCCGACCTGAGCGGTCTTTGCGGACGGCCCTTAGTATTTGTTCTTCTGAGACATCACCCAAATCAGCGGAGACCTTTTGCAAGTTCCGCAAAAATTCCGTTTTCCATCCTGCTCTTTTTCTACCCTTGGGCAGGTCCCCATAAGCCAGGGCGAGAGGAAGCCCACTTTTCAGTTCCTGTGCCAAAGAGCGAATTGGAATCCTGATTTCCACTGCATCTGTGCCGTTCAGCGGCCGGGAACGCAGTGAGATATCTCTTATGTCCTTTATTTCTAACTTGCCCAGGTCCTGCGCCAGCGCTTCCGTGAACCTAGCCAGGAGATCACTCGAACTCCCGAGGGCTTCCTTGAGATAAAACGCGACTTTGGCTTGTAGAAGAAGATTCGTGTCGAACCAGCACACATTATCACGCTGGGCAGCGCGAATGACGCCCAGTTGTACCAGGTTTTGCAGGTCTTTAGGCGGCACTCCCAGTACGGCGCTGGCCTGCTTGAGTTTGAGTGAAATGCGTTCCATTTTGAATAACCATCTAAATATTAGATGGCTATTAGACAAAAGACAAGCACTGTTTAGCATGGAAATACTTAAGACTTTTGGCCCTGGCTGACGATGGATGGAACGTGTACTTTCCCCATCGTGACAAAGGGTTTGATTTCATTATTATGAAACGAATAGGGACCGGAGAATTGCTGATACGACCCGTGCAGGTGAAGGGCAAAATATCCGGAGGAAGGGACGCGCGACCGGCGCTACTACGGATTTATCGGAAAGCTTGAAATCCACCCCGAGATGGTCTTGGCCATTCCTTATTTTGCCTCGTCACAGAATACACCCGTTCACATTGCGTACATGCCAGAAAAGATGATTAGAAGAGATGGACGCGGTTATCGCTGTATGCCTGCTCTGTTCAAAGTGGGTAGAGCGCGACCACGACGTGATCATCGGATATTTTTCGACGACGACGGTTTGAGGAACTTGGAAAAGACCGACTTCAAGGAAATGGAAGTTGTTGGTGCAGGTGTCTAACTCGTGTTGACTTTCGCTTTATCTTCGCATACCGTATTCCTGTGGCTCAGAGCAATGAAGGACCGGGGAAGATTCATCTATTTGGGTGCCTGTTTGATAGCAGCCGTGCGGCTGGCCCGAGAGGAAAAATGGGACAACTCGCCCAGGTCATAAGCCGGATTTCAGACGCCATTCGGCTGGCTGAGCGGATTTATGAGAGGATGAAGAAGGAGCCAACATTGTGAATGCAAAAGAGAAGAATAGCCGTGCGCTTGAGATCATCAATCGTCTCTCAGAATTGAATGAGAGATACAGGGAGTTCACCGAGTCGGGTGGGAAGATCGTCAGCTATATCGAAATCACTCAGGAGCAGCGGGAGGAACTTGAGCGCAATCGGCAAGAACACAAGCGGCTTACATCTGAGTTGCTCGGGATGTCACCGTTCTTTTAACTTTGGAGGTCTTATGGCTGAAGCAAAAACCTATTGGTTGCACCTGAACCGTCATGCGTCACCGGGTACGACAGTCACGTATTCCCTTGTCTGCGCTCCCGATCCCGGCGATCCCGGCAATCTCGGTGGCGGTTACCCGACTGCGCATTATACGTGGTGGGAAGTTCTTCTCACCAAGCTGCACGGTATCCATATTCCCGAGTCGGTTATCGCGGAAGCCGGACGTGAACTCAATGCCACAGGCCATTACATTGTTCAAAGTGTACGACTCACGCAACAACAATTAATCGGGCTGGAATTACCAATTGTCGCGCAGGCAACCTAGAATTTGATCCGGGAGCGCGGCCCTGCGGAAAGAGCCTTATGAAGATCAATTTCTCAATCAATGTGGACAGAGAGAAGAAAAGTCTCGAAACCAAGGCGTGTTGCCCTCAGTGCAAAGAGGAAGTACAGATGGAGAGGGTCGCAACGATGCTTAAATTCAAATGCACCACGCACGGCGACATTGGTGCGATGTCAGTCGCGGAATTCCAACATGCGGCTGAGAGTGCCGAGAAAAGTGTCGCTGAACGGGAGGGTTTCAGCGGCAAGCCGCAACGCCAGGAATACTTCATACCAACTGACTCTCAGAAAATGAGTTAGTTAGGAGACATGTTTCCATGCCTTGCGAGTGAGAATTCTACTCACCATCATCTGAATACTCAGGAGGTCCTTCTCTTCCCAGAGGAGTATTGAATCACTTCTTCTTCAATGCCGAATCAATCTTTTTCAATACCTCGGTCGCAATGGCTTCTCGTCCGGCGCTCTTTTCTAGTCTAGTCATTCCAACACCGCGTTCTATCTGTTCTTTCTCTAAGGCGTAGACCAACGCGAAGAGCGTGTTGTAAACCTTTTCATAACGTTCAAGAATCTCTGGCAAATGTGCATATTCCAAATTTGTGAGAAAAAACTTGTGAATAACAGAGTTCCGATGATCATAAAGCTCACCAATCTCTTTAAACAGATCATCTTCAATTACGTGTTCTGAATTTGCGAACCTCTGTATCTGTCGCTCGGTGTAGAACTGACCGCCTGGTTCCTGGGAGGTTAAAAGGTCATCTATGTCGTCATTTTGCTTGACCAGTTGCCGCTTCAAAATGAGGGCTATCCTAAGAAATGCATCTGTCAGAGAGCTGTATAAAGCCAAGCCTTCGATCAGAAAACCTTTCTGGTTCGCTCGTCGGAGCAATAAACGTGCCGCCCCGAACGCATGAACAAAATTGGCGAATTTTTCTGAACTAGACATATAGGGAGTCAAGTCCAACAATGCACTAAAACCACGGCGACTACGACTCTGTTGCGGTCGACGCTTTGCTCGCCCGGTTCTTTTTCGGCATCGCAATTCGCTTCTGTCGCATCTTGAATCCTCATTTTAATAGACTGCGTGAGATCAGATGCTCAGCAGCGTCCACAAAGTCGGATGCAAGTTGCCGGGTACCAATCATCAATTGTTCCAGAGTCTCGTAAAACTTCTCCGAATTATTGGCGGGAAACCCGACAAAGAACTCCATTGCAATAACGTCCGCGAATGTGTAGTAGCTCTGCTGTCTGGTAGTGCCAACGCCTGCTACAAAAGAGCATTCCGAAAGCCCAGGTATGTTGACCATCTTGCCAAACGAGTCCGGCAGGTAATGGAAGACCACATTGTTGCGTGCTCTTCCCAAATGCATATTTCGAATTCTACGTGCAGTTTTGCCCTTCAGAACGGCCATAAGGCCCGCGAGCGTTTCTTCTTTGTGGAAGTTCTTGTACATTTTGTCAACGAGAAGCAAAGCCTCATAAAGTATGCTGCATGCGAAGAAGAATGAATTGTTACGAGTGCGCAGACCATTGAAGGAGTCATCTTCGAATACTGGAGCCATTGTCCAATGCGCGAAGTTGAGTGAATTAACAGACCGAGCTAATGCAATCACTTGCCAGAATTTCTCTTGTCCTTTCAGTTTTTCTAGGATTTCTGGCTCACATACGATGTCCCAAGAAACATTACGCACTCTATTGCCTTTCTTCGCTTTCTTCACTAGAGACTCCTCGAAACCTCATCCTTCATCCGCTCATAAATCCGCTTCGCCAGCCTGATCGCATCCCCAATTTCCCCAACTTTCTTTTTGCGCAAGCCGCACGGCGGCGAGCACCTAAAATAGATGATCTTGCCCGGTGCTGGAATTGGTGTCAGACACCGAAACAGGCTATGCGAAGGTGAGGCGAAAGTCAAATCCCCAGATTTCAACAGATTTACACAATGCCCTGCGGGAGCCTTGCCGTGCTACGATGCAATTTCCGTTGAGAGAGGCTAAATTCCCATGGCAAAACTCATACCCCTGAAGCAATGGATTTGTGACGACTGTGGTGAGCTGATTGAGCAGCCGGAGCACGGTTATGTAGAATGGCAGCACGACCGCGAGTCCAATACAAAACACAAATTCCGCATTGTCCATAGAGGCGACCACTCACCCAAAAAGCCGAAGGATTGCTTTTACCCAAACGCAGAACGCGGTGGGGACACTGCCATGGATAGCGTATTGGGTGACAACGGACGAGTGTATCTAACCAGCTGGCTTGACCCCGGCGAAGAATTCAAAGGCTCTAATCGGCGAACTGTAAAAAATCTACGGGAATGGGTTGTGCTCTTCCGTAGACTGCAAGTGCCATATTTTGAAGAAGCCCGCCTCTATTTTGATAAGGCTGTGAACGATGGTCGCCTTGGAGGAGCCAACGAGATTTACTTCTATCTACCCGACCAAGGATTGAAGGACATCTTGGAGGAATATGCCGCAGAAGAGTCTTAGACGAAAATTTTTCCTGTTTACTTCTCCGTCCGACCCGGCTACCGTAATGGCTACCCGTTACAGGGCAAGATTTTCCCAGTCCAACTGGGAAAATAATTTAGCCAATACTGAAGTCCATTATTTTCAATCTGGTGCCGAAGAAGGGACTCGAACCCCCACACC
>PLJN01000024.1 GCA_003140235.1 Acidobacteriaceae bacterium | reverse complement strand
GTTGTCTTTCCTGAAATCGTCGCAGGAAAGAGATGAATTGCGAAAGCGCCTTAATGTTTTCCCTTGCGGACCCGTTTGTACTTGAGTTCAATCAGGCCCTTGGAAAAGGTTCTGTTCCCAATCAGCGCGAAGTCGCGTTGCGGAAAGCCGCTGGGAAAAAGTGGGAGTCCTTCGCCGAGCAAGACCGGCACAACGCCGAGATGAATTTCATCTACCAGGTCTGCGTTGAGGAACTCGCGCGCCAGTTCTCCTCCGCCCATGAGCCAGATGTCTTTGCCTTTACCCTTGCGAATCTGGGCGATCAGGGCTTTCGGAGACTGACTGGTAAATGTGCAGCCTTCGCGTTTGCCCGATGGAAGAGTGCGGGAGTAAATGTATGTGGCCATGTTCGGCCCGTGCGAAACTTCGCCTAGGGCCCTGGCCACGTCGTACGTCTTGCGGCCCATGATGGTGGTATCAATCGTGGCAAAAAACGGGGCCATGGAGAAATCCTTGGGCATGAACAGAAAATCGAACGCGCCGTCCGGACGCGCGATGTATCCATCCAAACTGATGCCAACGGCAAGTACAACTTTCCTCATGCGCGGAATTGTAGAACAGACACGCACAATTGCAAACGCTTGCGCGCCCTTCTGCGGCGTGGCAAGCTAGTACCCTCATTCCTGTGACTCTAGAAGCAAATTCGAAGCCCGCTGGCGTTCTCGACGTCCTGATTATCGGCGCCGGATTTTCCGGCCTGGGGATGGCCATCAAGCTTTTGGAGGCCGGCACTACGTCATTTCTCGTCATCGAGAAAGCAGACGACGTTGGCGGCACGTGGTACGTCAACCAATATCCCGGATGCGCCTGCGATATCCCCTCGCATCTTTATTCGTTTTCGTTTGACCGCAATCCCGAATGGAGTCGCATGTACGCGCGCCGCGAGGAGATACAGGATTATCTGAAATCCTGCGTGCAACGCTACGGGCTCGCGCCGCACATTCGAGTGAACGCGGCCATGCGCTCGGCCGTCTGGGACCAATCGGCCGCGCTCTGGCGCGTGACCAGTGCCAACGGCGCAACTTTTCAGGCACGCGTGTTGATCTCCGCCGTGGGAGCGCTGCATGTGCCTCTATATCCCCAGATCAAGGGTCTGGAAAAATTCGCCGGACCAGCTTTCCATTCCACCGAGTGGGATGCTAGCGTACAACTCGAAGGCAAACGCATCGCGGTGGTCGGCACCGGAGCCAGCGCAATCCAGTTCGTACCAGAGATCGCCCCCACGGCAGACAAGCTCTATGTCTTCCAGCGCACCCCGCCGTGGATTGTTCCCAAGAGCGACTTCGCCATTCCCGAACGCTGGCGGAAGCGCTTCCGCAAAGTCCCGCCGGCCGGATGGCTTTTCCGCAAGGCTTTGTTCCTGCTGTACGAGCTGCGCGTGTTCTCGTTCCTAAGAAAAGGGTGGCTGCGTAAACGCGCCGAAGAAATTGCCCGCAAGCACATAGAAGAACAAGTCCCGGACCCCGCGTTGCGCGCACGACTCACCCCGAGTTACGAGTTCGGCTGCAAGCGCGTGCTGATTTCGAACGATTATTATCCTGCGCTTCAGCGCCCCAACGTTGAGCTGGTTACAGACAGAATTACAGAAGTCCGCGAGCACAGCATCGTCACGCAAGACGGCACGGCGCGCCCGATTGACGTGCTCATCTATGGCACCGGCTTTCGCGCCAGCGAACCGCTGCACGATGTAAGCATTGTTGGCCGCAACGGCGTGGGCATCGCCCAGGCATGGAGCGAACGCATCAGCGCATTTCTCGGCGTCACAGTCAGCGGCTTTCCGAACTTCTTTATCCTGCTAGGTCCCAACACCGGACTGGGACACAACTCGGTGGTGCTCATGATCGAAGCCCAGGTCGCCTACGTGATGAACTGCCTGCGGCTTATGCGCCGCCGCGGCAGCCAGGTCATGGAGGTCAAGCCCGATATTCAGAAGCGCTTTGTCGAAGAGATCAAGCAGCGACTCAGCGGCACAGTGTGGCAGTCCGGCGGGTGCGTGAGTTGGTATCAAGACGCCAAGACTGGAGAAAATCCCACCGTCTGGCCCGGATCGGTGGTGGCCTACATGCACCGCACACGGTCTGTGTCGGCTGCGGACTACGAGTTGAGCGGGAAGGCGTGACAGGTTATTTGAAGAGCCGCTTGTCCCAGGGATATTTCTGATAGGGCAGAATCTTGATTCTCCGGGCCGCCGGGTGTTCGGGGTTGAGCAGTACGTTAAACGTCTCAGGAACAATCACGGACGGAACGCGCAGCAACGCCGTCTTTCGCGAAGCCAGCCATTTGTCTCCGATCGTACGCGTAATCGTCAGCTCATCTTTCCAGCGCTTTGGCAGTTTGGTGGCGGCAAGACGCGCCACCACCAGGTCATCGGGCACATCGATCTTCAGCAATTTGTAACCCCGGGGAAGCTCGTCCGGCGCAAGCTCAAGATGTACCAGAACTTCCGTGAGCGCTCCCGCCGGGCTCTCCGCCAGATAGATAATCGGGCGTCCCAACGTATGCCAACGTGCGGAAGCGAGAAGGCCGCCGCGACCGCCCAGCGTGGTGTGATTGCTGATCCGCCACAAGACCATCAGGCAAACATGCCTTCATCAATTTGTACGAGCATCTGCTCCACCATGCGCCCCCCGGGTTCGCTGGAGAGCATGGCGAGGGGCGGGCGTCCCTCGAACCGCTTTTTGGGCGCGCGCAGCCAGCGCAACGCCGCGTCATGATCGCCCAGGACCGCCTGCGCTCTTGCCAGAATGCGGACGGCCCGGACGGCGCGCTCCGACTCTTCCTGGGAAAGCGGCTGCCGCTTGTTTCTCCTGTGTTTCAGCGTTCGGGGATTAATGATGATGCTGAAAACTTCGTCGCGGGAGAGCCCACGATCAATCAGCCGCGCAACCACTTTGAGCGGAAGCCCGGCTTCAATCAGGCGAACCATCTCCTGCTCCGACCGGGCGTATGTGCCCAGCCAGTCTTCGAAATAGTCGTCGAGCTTCCTGGCCGTCACGGTGGCCACGCCGCTTGCAGCTCCTGCCATAGGTACATAATGCCATAAAATAAGCGGCAAATTGTACCTTATTTTGGCGTACAAAGAGAAAAGGTCCGCCGCGAAATGAACGCGAAAAACGCGACTCAGAAAGACGAGCACTCAGATTCGTGTTCGTTCGCGTCAATTCGCGGCCAACAATCCCTTGCTTTTCGCTATACTTGTCACACTGGAGTGTGGGGGGCTGTTTGCACAATACTGCCTGTGGCAAGGAGTGAGCACATGGCAAACACACTGAATCACCATCGAGTGTCCCAATCGGGGCGCTGGCTTTTTCTCGCAATACTTTTCCTGTTCGTGGCGGGCGTGTCTCTGCAGGGACAGGCGCCGGCCACGCAACCAACGNNCAACTGGGCAAATACTCGAAGACAAAACCACGCTCACCGTCAAAGTAAACGTGGTGACCGCCATGGCCACCGTGCGCGATAAACACGGACACTTTGTCAGCAACCTGACCAAAGATGATTTCGTACTCGACGAAGATGGCCGTCCGCAGTCCATCCGCTATTTTTCCCAGGAAACCGACGTGCCTCTCACACTCGGACTGCTGGTCGACACCAGCGGCAGCCAAATACGCCTGCTCGAACTGGAGCGCAACGCCAGCCGGAGTTTTCTGAACCAGATGCTTCGCGAGAATAAAGACGTGGCTTTCATCGTCCAATTTGACCATGAAGTGGACCTGCTGCAAGGCCTCACCACTTCCCGCGAAAAGCTGGCGAGTGGGATTGAGCAGATCCAGCCGTCCGAGCGCCCACACCTGAACAGCGGCAATACACCGGGCCCCGGCGGCGGAAACGGCGGCCCCGGAAGACACGGCGGAGGGTACGGCGGAGGCGGCGGTACTCTGCTCTATGACGCCGTCTTTCTCGCGGGCGACGAAGACGAGTTGATGAAAAAACAAAAAGGGCGCAAGGCCGTCATCATTCTCTCCGACGGCGTGGACCGTGGCAGCAAAGTTGGCATCGAGACCGCCATTGCCGCGGCCCAGCGCGCGGATACGGTCGTCTATTCCATCCTGTTTCGCAGTGAAGAGCACCACGATTACGGCGACTTCGGACACCGCGGCGGCATGGGCGGCCGGCACGGTGGTGGCGGCCAGCAGCGTCGGCCCCAGGAAGAAGATCGTCCCGACGGCAAGAAAATTCTGGAACGAATTTCCCGGGAAACCGGTGGCCGTCTTTTTGAAGTGTCCAAGAAGGAAACGCTGGAACAGATCTACCAGCAAATCCAGGAAGAACTGCGCAACCAGTACAGCCTGGGCTACACCCCAGACAAAAACTCCGGTCTGGGCTATCACCACATCACGCTGACGGCGAAACAGAAAGAACTAAAGACCCAGACGCGAGAAGGATATTACGCGGACAGGTAGGCGACCGCGGTCTACTTTTTTGTTTTGTCTCGTTCTTTGAGCCAGCGATCAGTGCCGGCTGCCTGGTCAATCGCGTCTTCCAGTTGGGTAACAATGAGCGGCATTCCCACTTCCCGGCCGCCGTAGTCTTCCACCTGCTTTTTATGGCCATTAATTTCAATCGAAGTGAAGCAGGTCGGCAAGTCAGTCGCGCCCAACCGGTAGCTGTCGCGTAAAGAGTAGAAATCCGCCACTACAAATATATAGAGCAGAACATAAAAGTTCTGCCCCGAAATGGTGCCGCGTTGCACTTCCGCGGGGCCGTCATTTCCTTCCCACTGAAACAGGACAGTCCCGTCTCCGTGCACTTCCACCCGGTAAGCCGGACAAGCGCCAAAACATCGGGTGCGACGGAGCGTGATCTTGATTGACTCCCAGTCTTTTATCTCGGGAAAGGGCACATGCTCCTCCGCCTTGATTTCGGGAGGCAGAACAGACACGTACTCGGTAAACTTAACGGCCGTCGGATGGCCACCGCGCTCGAACGGCACGTAATGCAAAGCACGAACGAGCGATTCTGCGTCCGCATAGATCGCCGGATCGTAATCGTTCCGCGGGTCGTGCGCGCGCTGAGCAGTGGCGGAAACGACTGCACCGCCCGCGTCCACGGTGACCGCAACCTGGATACCGAAGAAAGCACTGCCGGTGCGCTGCCCACGCGCCACGTGTAGCACCAGTTCATTGCTTGCGCGGTGCCGCACGGCTTCCTGAGTGGTCACCGCAATGGCATCCACGGCGGGCTGCTGGGCGGCCTGGGCCATCAAAACTGTTGCAAGAATCAGGTTCAGCATACGTTCTCCATGGTATAAGAACGCGCAACGCGGCCTTTCTTGCGTGATGAAGCACGCTGGACGTGATTGCGATACTATAGAGCGGCTCCCAGGCCGGGTAGACGTTCAGAAACTGAGCGGACCAATATTTATGGATTTGCGCAAACGCGTTCAAGCAATTTTTTTCATTATTTCTCGGTGCCAGCGNNAGCGGTGGACCAATCAGAAATGCCAACCAGCCAGACGCTCACTGTCACGGTAACGGACAAGAAACACAATCTGGTGACTGACCTCAACGGCTACCAGGAAATCACGATTGAACTGAAACCCAGCAATATGTTCTTCAAGAAATAGAGCGCAGAGAAATCCACCGGCTCCCAATTTACCCAACTGCCAACTTACCCAAGTACCCAATCCTCGCGCGTGCTATACTCCCGCTGCATTTTTGAGACACACGAAGGAACCCACATGACGATGAAAAGAAAGATCCTGGCCGTCGTGGCCGGCTTTGTTTTGCTGGTTGCGGGACGCTACCTGATTCACAGCGTCTGGCTCGCGGGCGTGTATGCGGCCAACGCAACATTGTGGCGTACACAGACTGACATGCTTCACCACCTGTGGGCCATCCACTTGGCCAACCTGACCCTGGCCACGGCGGCTGTGCTGATTTACGTCCGCGGCGTGAAAACAAGACCGTGGCTGGGACAAGGCATCCGTTATGGATTTCTTCTCGCACTGGCAACGGCCATTCCTCAGTCGATGGTGGAGTACTTCACGTATCCCGTCACTTCGACCATCGCGGTCCAGTGGATCATCGGCGAAGGCGCGCTGGCAGTGCTGCTGGGAGTCGTTGTGGCGGCCATCTGCCGTCCGAAACCGGCGGCGTAGTTGTCGGGCAGGTGACGCAAACCGGCCGCAAATTCTTGAAAAGGCGACGAGAGAGACGCGTGTCTCGTCGTTCCACCGCTCCCAAATTACCCAACCTGCCCCGGCTGGCCGTGGGGCTTGCCGTGGATTACCAACTTGCCCAATTACCCAATCCTCCTGATCACCGGCCGGGTTGCCTGCTGCGCATGTCCTGGAGCTTGGCCTGCTGCTCTGGCGTGAGCTTGTTCTTGATCCGAACCAGAAGACCTATCTGGGTCCGCTTGATCTCGCGTTCCATGGACAAAACTTTCTCCAGTTGCGCCAGAGTCTGTTGCTCGTCTACGCGCGCCGATCGGACAATCATCTGAAGTTTTTCCATTTCGTCCTGCAGTTTGAATTGCATATCAGTAAATTTCAGCTGCGCCTGGCGCATCTCGGCTTTGAAATAATCCCTTTGCTCGTCCGTCAGACTAAGGGCTTCCTGGTTCTGGAAGACAAGTTCGGGAGCAAAGAAGCTTTGGCCAAAAGGATCATCGCCTCGGGGTGGGCCGGCTTGCGCGTGGACCAGACTTGCCGCAAGAGCGAACAACAGATAGACGATGAAAACTTTCAATTTCATTCTCATATTCATTTCTCCTTATTCAATTTCAAAGACATGTTCAGGTAGGATTCGCCGAGTTTCGGCGTGGTCCGCATGATCTCTTGTCCGGGAAGCTGCAGCAGCACGTCACTCGGGGCCCGCCAGTGCGCCAGCTTCTGCGCGGCAATCAATTCCTCTCGCGACCGTATTTGCGCTGTTCGCGAGTGCACTGCCAGCCCCATGACCAGGGCCGCCACCGCACCGGCAAGCGCCCATCGCATCCACAGCCTGGGGGCGCGGGAACGGCGCGAAGCATCGAGCGCCGCAGCGGCGGCCAGCACTCTTGCTTCAAATCCGGGTTGCGTCCCGGCGCCGCGCGCTACCTGAGGCAGCAGCGCATCTATCTGTTGTTGCCGGGCACGAAGCGTGGCCAGGTCACGCGCGCACTCCGGGCAGCGCGAGAGATGGTCTTCAAGTTCCGCGGCCGCAGACCCGGCCGGCGCGGCCACCGCGGCGTTGACCAGGGCGTCTTTGTTTTGCCACTTTGTGCATTCGGTTTTCATGGGCCTGATTGATGCCGATTCCGATTGCGATCTTGATTTCGATTTCATTGGAGTGCTTCCAACAGTAATTTTCTGGCCGTGTGCAGCCGCGACCGGACAGTACCCGCGGGTATTCCCAGCACCGCGCCCACGCCGGCCGCGTCCATTTCTTCGGCCATGGAGAGTTGCAGGACCCGTTTGTATTTTTCCGGCAACGCATCAATCCGGCTTCGCAGCTTCTCGATCAGCAAGTGCTCTTCGGCGTTCCTGACACCGTCCACGGTCTCCGCGGTTGCAGCCTGCCAGGCCGCGTCCCGGGCCCAACGGCGACGCAATCCGCGCTGCCGGTTGAGCGCCAGCCGGAAAGCGATGCGGTTCACCCAGGCACGAAATTTCTCTCCGTCGGAGAGCACGCTCAAGTGCTGGTACGCATTCAGAAACGCTTCCTGGGCCACGTCTTCGGCCTCAGCCCGGTTTCCCAGGACGCCGTAGGCGATCTGAAAGACCCGCTTCTGGCTTTCCGCCACGCGCTCGCCGAATCCCGGTTCGTTCGGGCGGGTCTCCGCTCTGGCCATCAACGCATCCACTTGGATACCTGCTGTCACTCTCTCCTGCTCCTATTATGTCCAGACACCGCGAACAGCTCTGCCGTTCAACGGATCATACGCGCACAACAAAGCAGAGTGCATGAATCGAAAATGGGACGTCTACATAATCGTGCAGCTCCGGGTGGTACTTCCCGGTTTTTCGGTGAAAGAGGGACCCTTCAGGGCCGCGAGAGAGTCCGTTGAAATGTATTCGCGCTTTAGCGCTGGCCGCGCCACTAGATCCGTACGGCGCGCGTGCCGAACACCTTGTCGAGCCAGAATTTTCCCTTGCCCCGCTCGCGCGCGACAAAAGGCGCCAGAAACCAGGCGCTGAGGGCGACAAAGCCAAGAAGTGTTCGCTGGACTGCTTTGCCCAGACTCAGAGAGGTTCCATCATCCGCAACAACCTGATACCCCACGATACAAGCGCCCGGAGAGGGCATGCGACGAACCAGCGGCCACGCAAAATAAAGGACCAGTACGACCATGGACAGTGCCCCTCCTCCCAAGGCCAGCAACCAGTCACTGGCAACGGAATAATCGCGCTCGAAACTCCATTCGAAGATTCCCGTTCTTCTCCACTCGGTAACTGAAACGACAAGACCGAGAATTGGAGCGAACGCCATCATGGCCAGGTACAGGTCCAGCCAGGAAGCAATGAGCCGGCGGAAAACACCCGGCAAAGGCCGTCGGTCTTCCGACGGCTCCGCATACATGAGAGCGAGATAAGAGCAAATGATCAGAACTGCGAGGGCGAGGGCCCAGGGCTGGGTTCCTCCGGATAACTGATACTGACCATTAGACAACTCTGCAGACACTCCCAAAGTCGCAGGTGCTTTCACGAAAGCCATGCAGACACACAGCGCCACCAGCCCAACCAGAAGCCAACGGAGGTTTCGTATCTTCATCATGTCGCGCTACAGAGTACACCAAACTGCCTGCACAACGCGCCGAGCTCGATTGCAGTCCAAGCCTTCGGTCAATCTCCGCGCGTATCCCGGCAGGCTCAGGGCGTTTAATCGCAAAGTTTTTCTGCGTGCGAATTCGTCAGTTTCCGAAAATCAATTTTTTCACACGTTCCTGCCCCCAGTTTTCTATACATAGCATCTCGCGAAGGGTCATTCCTCCCGCATGAGTTTGGATGGATCGACGGCAAGCGCTCGCCGGGCTGGAATGGCGGACGCTGCAATGCCGAGGAGTGCCATCGTCAGCACCGCGACGCCCACTACCACGGGATCCCGTGGATTCGCCTGATACACAATCTGCCCCAGCAGGCGGCTCGCGAAGATTCCCGCCAGCAGACCCAGCACCGATCCCACGCCGAGCAGCACCATGGGCCGCCCTACCGCCGCGCTCATCACTTGCGTCTTGCGCGCGCCCAATGCCACGCGGATGCCCAGCTCCTTCATCCGTCGGCTCACGCTGTAGGCTGCCATGCCAAAGATGCCCGTCACCGTCAGCATCGCCGCCAGCAGGCCCATGACGCCCAG
>PLJN01000181.1 GCA_003140235.1 Acidobacteriaceae bacterium | reverse complement strand
CCTTTATTCTGACTGCGGAAGAAGCCGAAGGCATGAACATGGATTTTGACTCCTTCGGCAAGCGCGGCGAGTTCCTTGGCTCCGGCGGCGTGGTGATGCTCGACGACCAGACCTGCATGGTCAAGTTCGCGCTGCGTATCATGAAGTTCTATCAGCACGAAAGCTGCGGCTGGTGCANNGCCGCGAAGGCACGGACTGGCTCAAGAAAACGCTCACCCGCTTCCACAACGGCGGCGGGCTCATGAAAGACATCGACAACATTAAGTATCTGGCGCAAGGAATTCTGGGCAGGAGCTTCTGCCCGCTGGGCGACGCTGCGGCGATCCCAACGATTTCGATTATTGATAAGTGGCGGGACGAATTTGAAGCGCACCTGGAAGGAAAGCCGTGCCCTTTTGAGGCGGCGAGTGTAGTGGCTTNNGAGATTGGGTAAATGGGTAATTTGGTAATTGTGAGCCAAGTAGCAGATCAATTACCCAATTACCAAGTTGCCCAATTACCAAATTTTTCTTATGTCTGAAATTAAGAACGTAACCATTACCGTTGACGGCAAAGCGGTCACCGCTCCCGCAGGCACCTTGCTGATTGAAGCGTGCAAGACCGTGGGCATTGAAGTGCCCTCGTTCTGCTATTACCCTGGCTTGTCTCTCCAGGCGGCGTGCCGCATGTGCGTGGTCCGCATTGACAAGATGCCGAAGCTGCAGACGGCCTGCACGGTCCCGATCACCGACGGCATGGTGATAATCACTGAATCCGACGAGGTCAAGCAGGCGCGCAANNGCCGGCGGCGAATGCGAATTGCAAGATATGACCTTCAAATATGGCGCGGCGGAATCGCGCTACATGGAAGGCAAGCTGCATAAAGAAGAGCAGCAGTGGTCGCCGGTGGTGTTCTTTGATCGTCCGCGGTGCATTCTTTGTTACCGCTGCGTGCGCGTGTGCGCGGAAGGCATGGACGTTGCCGCGCTCGGCATTCAGAACCGCGGCTCCGGCTCGGTGATTGCTCCGAACGAGGGCGACCACCTGGATTGCGAAGAGTGCGGCATGTGCATTGATATTTGTCCCGTCGGCGCGCTCACGTCTGGAGCGTATCGCTATAAGACGCGTCCCTGGGAGATGAAGCACGTGGGCACCATCTGCACGCACTGCGGCGATGGCTGCAAGACCACGCTGGGCGTTCGCCGCTCCGATACCGGCATGGACATCGTACGCGGCGACAACCGCGATAAGAGCGGCATTAACGGCGACTTTCTCTGCATTAAAGGCCGCTACGCATTTGATTTTGTGGAACACCATGACCGCTTGCGCCAGCCGCTGGTCCGTAAAAACGGCAAACTCACTCCCGTAACGTGGGAAGAAGCGATTGAACACGTAAGCAAGCGCTTGCGCGAGATCAAAGACAGCAAAGGCGGACAGGCGATTGGCGTAATCGGATCCAACCGCACTACGAACGAAGAAAATTATCTACTGCAGAAGTTCGCGCGCACGGTGCTGGGTACAAACAACATCGACCACCAGCGCACGGCGGACTTCGCCGGATTCGCCCGGGCCATCGCCGGCAAAAAAGACGCCACAGCGACCATGCGCGACGTAGCCAGCGCGCCCGCGATCCTGCTGATTGGTAATGACCCCACGGAACAGCATCCTCTGGTGGCGTGGAATATTCGCTCCAACGTTCGCTTGAACCAGGCCAAACTGTACGTGGTCAACTCGCAGCCGATTAAGTTGACCCACCAGGCCGCAAAGTTCATCCGGATTCCCGCAGGCAATGAAAACAAGTTTGCGGCGTTTATCAGCGGTGACGATGCATCCGCGGGTTCTCTGACCGGCGCTGGCGTCACCAATGACGAACTGAAGAAGCTTCGCGACGAACTGAAAGCACAGAAAGATCTAGTCGTCATCTTTGGTTCCGAGCTACGCGGCACGGACATTGTAACTCTGGTCAAATTCGGCGCCAATGCAAAATTCATCTGTCTGGGCGACTACGCCAACTCACGCGGTGCAGCGGACATGGGGCTTTCCCCCGACCTGCTTCCCGGCTACGTCGCGCTCGATGGCCCTCATAAATACAACGAAGAATGGGGCACACTCGCCAAAACCAAAGGCCTCAATCTTCAGGAAATGAAGCAAGCGGTAAAAGACGGCCGTTTATCGGCGCTGTTAGTTGCCGGCCCTGACGTTGACGATCCCGAGCTTGGTCGCGCAGTACTCGGCGCAAAAGAGTTCTGCGGGATCCAACTGACCATGTTCCAGGACTCAATCAACAATTGGGCGGAAGTGGTGCTGCCGGTCGCATCGGCTTATGAAAAATCCGGCACCTTCACCAACACCAGCGGCGATCTTCAACTACTCAAGAAAGCCGGCGACCTGGCGGGAGTCAAGAGCGAATTTGAAATCATCGTCCG
Source organism: Acidobacteriaceae bacterium (assembly GCA_003140235.1). Classification (GTDB taxonomy): domain Bacteria; phylum Acidobacteriota; class Terriglobia; order Terriglobales; family Acidobacteriaceae; genus Angelobacter. The sequence continues at coordinate 1,680 of PLJN01000181.1, read as the reverse complement.
CATTGCCGAGCGCATGGGCGCGGATGTCCGCAAGCTCGTTCCATTTGGTCATGGCGTACATGCCGACATGGGCCAGACTCGCGGTGCGCAGTCCGGCGAAGCCGACCGTCATGCAGTCTGGCTCACCGCCAACAATCTTGAGCCCCGGCTCAGTCCTCTGGATCCGATGGCGATTCTGGATGAAATCCAGCGTCTGGTTCCCGGCTACGAATTTTCGCGGATGAACCTGCTCTCCGGAAACGACGAGCACATGACGGCCGCCGAGCAGAGTAAAGCAGGCGCGGGTAACGGGCTGGTGCAGATTGTGTCCGCCAATGACACGCTGTTCACGTCAGGATCGCTCGGTCGTTATTCCAAAGTTTTGAATTCCGTGCTTGAGAGTCACAGCGCACATGCGGACCCCAAAGAAGTGATGGCGGACTAGACCAAACGTGAGCATTACCGCATTCATCATCGTCGCAGTCATCAAGATCGCCCTGGTCGCATTCCTTCTGTTGACCGGTGTGGCCTACATGACCTGGCTCGAGCGCAAAGTAATCGGCCACATGCAGAACCGCTGGGGACCCACTCGCGTTGGGCCTTTCGGCCTGCTGCAACCGCTGGCGGATGGCGTGAAGTTCATTTTGAAAGAAGATATGGTCCCCGACAACGTGCACAAGGGGCTCTACATTCTTGCGCCCGCGCTGGCCCTGACCATGTCGTTGATTTCAATCGCCGTCATTCCTTTTGGCGAATCGCTCACTATTCTGGGGAAGACCACACCATTACAGATCACCGGTGTGAGTCAGACAGCTGGCGGACATCCGTTGGACATCAACATTGGCCTGCTCATTATTCTTGGAGTGACTTCGATTGGCGTCTACGGAATCGCACTGGCCGGCTGGTCGTCGAACAGCAAGTATTCCCTGCTCGGCTCTCTGCGCGCTTGCGCTCAGATGATCAGCTACGAACTTGCGTTGGGACTATCACTGGTGGGTGTGTTGATTCTGGCGGGCACCCTGAGTTTGCGCGAGATCGTAAACAAGCAAACTGACAATTGGTATTTGTTCGGGCACAACACGCATGTGCCGCACTGGTTCATCATTCCGCAGTGTCTCGCATTCTTTATTTATCTGATGGCGGCGTTTGCCGAAACCAACCGTATTCCGTTTGATTTGCCCGAAGCGGAAACCGAATTGGTCGCCGGATATCACACCGAATACAGTTCCATGAAATTCGCCATGTTCTTTATGGCGGAGTACGTAAACATGGTGACGGTTGGCTGTATCGCGACGCTGCTGTTTTTTGGTGGATGGCATGGCCCGTCGTTTGGCCCGCTGCTGGTTCGCCAACTGTTGCCGGTGGTCTGGTTCTCGCTGAAGATATTCTGCTTCATGTTCCTCTATATATGGATTCGCGGCACGTTGCCTCGCTTCCGTTATGACCAGCTTATGGCTTTCGGCTGGAAGTTCCTGCTACCGCTGGCCATCGCCAACATTATTGTTACGAGTTTTATCGTGGCGATGTGGGGAGGCCAACCATGATTCATCAGGCGCTCTTCATTTTCTTCGCCGTGATCTGTGTGGCCGGCGCGATCAACCTGGTGCTGCAGAAGCATCCCATCAACAGCGCGCTTTCGCTGGTAGTGGTGATGGCTTCGCTCGCGCTGATCTACATGCTGCTGGGCGCGGAGTTCGTCGC
>PLJN01000009.1:7861-8065 GCA_003140235.1 Acidobacteriaceae bacterium | reverse complement strand
TTCGCCTGGCAGTTTCATCAACACGAAATTCGGTTGCATCACCTGTGTTCGTTGCTCGCCGCCTTCGCTCATGCCGACTTCTGTAGCCACGGTCCACAAGTCTTCGCGGTTATAAAACGCTTCAGGATCGGTCATGTGATAAAGACCGTAAACATCGGCCTGCAGCTTGAGTAGGACTTCCGGGTAGCGCACGTGCTTGCGCAG
>PLJN01000009.1:0-7809 GCA_003140235.1 Acidobacteriaceae bacterium | reverse complement strand
ACGCTGTTGCGCATGTAGTTGATCGAATCATTGCCGAGACGATAGTGCGTCGAATAAGGATAAGTGGCAGAGACCGTGAAGCCATCAATAATCCAGGAGAGGCGGCCATCCTCGCCGAGCACGATATAGGGATCTGGGTCGTAGGTGAGGAACGGCGCCAATGTCGTTACGCGATCGCTGAGGTTGCGGCGCATCAGCAGCCGGCTCTCCGGCGTGACGTCATCGCTGAAGGGGAGCTTGGCGAGGTCGCCGCGGTCGAGCGCGATGAGGAGCCGCCGGAAAAACCCGCCGAGCACGATCCCGCCGGAGCCCTCGTAGGATGTGAGGCTGTTGCTTTCACCCTGCGGGTAGTTGAACTCCTTCTGGCGCGTCTTCACGTAGACGTCGGTATTGGTCAGCTCTCCGAAATAGATTTCCGGCCGCGTCACCTTGATCGCGGGATTGGTGCTTTGCACCGGCATGTTGCTCAGGATGAGCGTGGGCATCCCTTCCGGCGTGAAGCCGTTGACAGGGTTCATCGTGATGCCATAGCCGTGCGTGTAAATCAACTTCTCGTTGATCCAGTTACGGCTGCTCTCCGGGAGCTTCTCGACGTTCAACTCCCGCGTGCCAAGCATTACTTCGCGAATCTTGCCGTCGATTTCATAGCGATCAATGTCGATGTCGGGAAAGTCGTAATAAGTGCGGATTTCCTGGATCTGGCGGAGCGTGTCCTGCAGTGCCCGCCAGTCCCAGAGCCTGATGTTCTGAAGCGTAGCCTGATTGTTCGCCGGATCAGCCGCCTCGACAGTCGTCTCCGCCGGAAACTCGCGTTGCACGACCTGGTCCAATCCATAGGCCTGGCGTGTCAACTCGATGTTGTGGGCAATGTAGGGTTGCTCGCGAACCAGCTCGTTCGGCTTCACAATAAAGCTACCGACGTACCAGCCGCATACCTGCAAGACCAGATAACAAACCGCAGCCGGAAGGACCGCCAGAACAAACCAGCGCACACGTCCCGCGGACACGGCGTTGACGGCTGAAATCACCGCGCCGAGAACCAGCGCTATACAGATGAAGAGCATGCCGGGAAGCCAGACGTGCGCGTCTGTATAAGTCACACCGGCGAAGATGGTGTGATCATCGAGCAATCGCTCGAACCGGGCGATATACACCCGCATCGCGAAGGTCAACAACAAGAACGCAAACGTGATGGAGAGCCCGCGCCAGGGAATGTCGCTGCCCCGCCGTCCGGCGAGCGCGCGGGTACTCCGGGTGATCAAGATAAAGATAACGGCGATCCCGCAGGTAATCGCAGCCAGCGTCATCAGCCAGCCGGCGATGAGTTGCCACGCGGGAAGAGTAAAAAGATAAAAATTCAGCGGCTTGCCAAAGATCGGGTCCATAACGCCGCCAGTAACGCGCGGCGCGTACCAATACAGGGCAAGTGCCGGCCACTCCGCCATCATCGCAGCCCCGGTTACTGCGGCAACGACCAGCGAAACCACGAGCCCCATAATGCGCAGGACAAGCTCGACCGGCAGTTTCACCGGCTGTCCGCCGATGAAAATCGTTTGACTGCTCTGCAACTCGGCGGAGTGCGCCCGCTTCAGGACCAGGAACGATCCGTAGAGAATCAGAAATGTGGCCGCGGAAAATATCGCGAATGCCGCCCACTGAACGCCCAGCTTTTTCCAGAACACGTCTCCGTAGCCGAGAGACCCGAACCAGAGCGCGTCCACATAGTAAGAAGAAAATATCCGAGAGCCGAAAACAACTACAGCAATGACGGCGAGAATGATGAGGAGGAGGCGGACACGCCGTGGCGAACGTGGGCGCGGCCAATTAATGGTCTCAGGCATTGCTCTCTGACCCAGCTTTCTTTGACTTTACCAGCCATCTGCATGATACTCCCTCCCTGTCGGGGCCGGATTCTTGGTTTTCCGGGTTTAGCTCTTGCCAACTTGTCCAGGCTGCCCCGGCTTGCCGTGGGGCTAGCCGTGGATTGCCAACTGCTTCCTTCTCTGGCAGCCAAAGCGTGCTGAGCGCTGACTGCTTCCTCTCTGATTCTTTCCTGCCAATTGCTAACTGCTAATTACTGCTAATGGCCAATTGCTTCTTTCTGAGCGCCGTAGGCGCGGTAGACGATTAGCCCGCAGTGGAATCCATGAGAATGTCCCGTCCTGTCCCCGGGGTTCCCCGGGTTTCTAGGTTTCTGGAATTGATATTCGCATTGTTACTTAGGCTCGGAATAAACGTCCAACACGATTAATCCCTCAGCTATTTCTGGAAGTCTCTCGCCAGTGAATACAACCTTCAACGCGTCCATTGCTCTCACGATGTATCCGATGGGGTCTGCGCTCGGAACGTTACCCACTTGATTTGGCGCCATTGGCTCTCCACGAAATTTGATATTCACCCCTTGCAGTGGCTGGCCACCGGACATAAATATTCCGATTCTATTTTCAATGATTGTCCAGCCAGAAGCGTGTAGGACTTCATACCAATCTTGGGCAAAACGGTATGCCTCTACGTCATTGGCGATCGCTTCAATTCTTACCGTGGAAGGCTTCTTAGAGAAGAAGCTGATTAATTCTGCTCGATTTGCTTGCGGTATTCTCCGTGGCGGTGGTGTAAGTGTCCCTATCGCCTTAAAAGACGATTCCGTCGCCGTGCTGAGATTAAAAATTGCCGTGCTAGTTTCCTTTGATCGTCTGTTAATTAACTGGCTCAGTTCTTTTTTTGTAGCGTTGGCCTCGTTGCGGGCGGCTTGCACGTCTTTTTGGGCGTCATGGACAGAATTGTTTGCTTTTGTGGCAGCGGTATTTGCCTTCGTAGCTGCATCAACGGATTGATAAACTGCGGCAGTGCTTTTTTCTTGAGCTTCGCCAGCACGTTTAGCCAACCAGCCAGTGGCCCCTATTCCAGTAAGACCAATGAGCACAAAAGCGGCTATCCAATATTTGTGATTCGCTGGATTCTTCGGAGGCCTCAGAGCTAAGTGAACCCCCATAAAGCCGAGCGCAAATTGTGTGAAACATATAACGAGAGTGAGTAGCAAATCCATGTCATATACCTCCACCCAACAACAGATCGAATGACAGATTGTGTCATTTCGCCCCGCCGTGCGTCGAGGAGTTTTTAGGCAGACCGTCCATTTGTTCGGCAAGATTAGGTTTGTGGGCCACGCCGATTGTCCCCGGGGCCCTCCCAGGTTCCTCGTCATCTGACAATCCCGTTTTTTCTTCTGTTTTTTCTTCTTGACATGGCACTATAGATTTGCGTACCTTCATGAGCACTTTGTTGTTGCAGTGTCTCTCCAACTACTACGCGATGTCCTTGTAGTTAAAAGGCAGTCGCCAACGATCTATGATCGCCAAGGTAATGGTTGAGTTCAAATGGGCATCTGCGGTCCTGTGCACCCCCTTTTGTTAGTTGATGGAAAGTAATGCTGGCGTGGAATGAGCGCGACTCGTCGTGCGTTGCGACACGTGCGGAGTACTTGGGCCTCACAGCACTAAGGCTTGGCGTTTAGCGCGCGGACGGAGGATCAATGAAGTCAGTCGCGGAAACTACAGGAGACACTGATGCCTGACGAGAGCATTCCTGCTGTAAACATTCCTAATGAGAGCATTCCTGCTCAGCCCTTGCCGCTACTGCGGTCAGGTGTTACGCCACCGCCAACTTTTGCTCCTTGGGACGACCTTCCTTTCATTCAAGAAGTTGCTGTTCGGGCTGCGTTGGTCAAGATACCTCTTAAGCAGCTTCAGGATGACTATCAAAAACGCCTTGACGAGGCTATTGAGGTTATCGAAAAGAGATCCACTCTCCACAACAATGTCGTCGGCGAAGAGATAACGCGCCTTTTGAGCGAACTCGACGATTTCGAGCAATCCCGCAAGACTCTGGAGAGTGCGTCTGAGCAGCAACGCCTATCGCTACCGTCGCTTCGAGCGGCCAACGGTGAATGTGAGGCCGAGATTCTTGGTCTACTGCGGACTATTGTGGGTGGACGCTTTCAGTTTCGGCTGGAACATCAACAGAAACTAGCCAGTGCTCGTGCAACAACCGCGATCGAAGACCGTCAAACGAACAAGGAGTACTCGGAGCGTGCTCAAGAGGATGCTCGCTCCGAACTCGACGACGCAACGGAGCTCCTCGAAGGGGCTCGAAAGTCCAGCCTCGAACTCCAAAAGCGGGGATTGACACGACATGTTGCTGGCTTCCTGACTTGGGCATCGTACTTTTCGTTTGCGGGCATTGGAGTTCTAATAGCGCAGTTGCTAGCTCCCCGCCTGCCTGACGACGGCCAACAGGGTATTATTCAATTCCAGCATATGCTCGGCGTAGGCGCCTCATCATGGGACCTCCTACGCGCTTTTGGGAACTATGTGATACTTCTGGCCGCGATGATTGCGATTGTCGCATCACTCGTGATCGGAGCATTTCTCCTTTTGCGAAAGCTTGACCCTTCCTGGGGTCGGCAAAAAAGAACTCGCCGTAAGAGGGGAAATTCCTCTCCGAACGAGATCGGCAGCTGGCTCTCTGTCTTCCAGTTAACATCACCCACAATTACCAAGAGTTTACGAGAGGTAGATCGCAGTGCTCTGCTTCAACTCCTAGCGTCGATCCCCATCGTCATTGCGATCGCTATGGCTGCGTTTTTCTGGATCATCACTGCGGTGCCTGCGCCAACAGCGCAGTCAGGCACGGTTTCAGCAAAGGTTGTCTATATCGGAATACTTTACGCGGTATTAACTGCCAGCTCTGGCTTGTTATTATGGCTCTTTGTATTGCGTCCGGCAGTCGATAATGAGCCCGTTGGCATCGGGGTGAAGACCTTCTATTCCATACTCCTCGTGCTGCCAATCTCCGCGCTCATCGCTGCCGCCACTCTACCAAATTCGGCGAATCCTCTCGCAATTGCGCTGCTCGGTGTCGCCGTCGTAGTGGCAACAATCGGCTTGGGCCATGGAATATACTTCAAGGGCATTTTCTCTCGGGAAAATTATCTCGAGCAAAACAAGGATCGCCTTCGTGAATCTCTTGAAGAGATCGCAAGAGTGCCCACGGCGGAGGACTATGTCGAAGATCCCTTGAAGAACCTCACCAAAAGCCTTGACGCTGGGGATGCCAGTGTCACTCGCCGACACTTCCTGTGGTCCAACCTGCGTCGCAAGCCACGCATACCCAATGAACCTCAATTACCCGATGATCCGATTCGAAAGCTAATCGAAAATGATTCGATTGGAAGACTAGTCGAAAAAGCCCATGTCCCTGAGGAACTAATAGAGAAGGTGAACACCGCGTGCAAGGATCTCGCGAGTGCAAAGGCAAGTCTAGCCGCTAAGGACGAGGAGTATCGCGATTCTCAGGATCAGCTTGCACGCATAAACAAGGATGCCCTCGACCGGCAAGATCGACTCGGGCGAATGCACCGATACCAGCTAGACGTTTTGGACGCCCATGACTTTCAAGTTCTGCGTTTCAAGATACAACACCAACGCATCCAGGAAGCGCTGTCGGACGCCTATCAACTCGCGCTACTCTTTGCCGGCTCGAGTGGAGGCCTTGGCCCCGAATCGCCGGCGCTTCCACCTGGAGGACAACGGACATGACAACTGACGTGACAACTGACGACACATCCACACTGTTGGCACCGTGCCCTTTCGCAAACTCAAGCAAGCAAATCCAATTATGCTGGGCTCTCGGATACCATGATGCCGTAAACGGCATAGATCCCAAGACCGGCCAAGACGCCCTCGTCTCGTTTGCTATCAACGCCCAGGACAACCTAGCTGACCGCGAAGGTGAGTTAGCGGCGTCCACGACGCGACTGGAACAGCTGACCACATCGAAGAGTGAAGCAAATGATCAACTCTTGCCGACGTTCGCACAACACTCTGTCGGCTTTTGGCCATATTTCATGGTAGCCGTCTACCTTATACTCGCTGCCATTGCCGTGCTCGCAGAATTTCCGCTGTCAGGACTCACTGTTGGTGGATCTCTACAGATTGCAACGCCCGAACAGATGCGGGCATTTCAAACATTAACAGTGTGGGCTCTTGCCCTAATGCTGTGCCTGGTGGGGTTTTCCATAAAGCTTATTGTAGACGTATTCGATCACAGAAAGGGGCATCGCTGGCTGGAGATTGCGTTCGCTGTTTTGGTCCTTGGCCTGTCCGTTACGTGCATTGTCTGCGTAGCTGAACTCCGAAGGTCTATGGGAAGGGAACAAATCTCTGAACGCCAATCCGCAGCCGCAGACAAGAGTACTAATCGTTCGGACATTGAGACAAGGCACCAGCTAGACTTGGAATTTAGTAAAGCTCAAAAAGACGTATCAGATTGGGCGGCATCCACCTTCATGTGGGTTACAATTGCGCTCCCGTGTTTTTCCGCTGTTTGTTTGGTTGTTGCACTCCATCAGATTCGCAACTATCGCAAGCACAATCGCGCCGTCAAAACGCTCGATGGCATTTCCCTACCCCTCGACACAGAGGCGGAGTCTCAAGCTCGACTGAAGTGGACAATTCAGGCTGATAGCGACCATCTCAAACAGCTAGAGGTAGACGATCCCCTTGCCGCGAATTTCGAGAAATGGGCCGTCGCTGTATATTGTCATGGCTTTGAAACAGGACAGGCAGCTCGTTTACGGCAGCTTGACAAAGAGCCGCTTTACGCCCGCTTGCTGACAAGACTCAATCGGAAGGTGGCGTGATGCGGAAGGGATCTCTAGTGCAGAAGATGCTGCTCGCAACCTGTCTTTGTTGCCTTTTGGTCGGATGCCGTCGCAGCGGCGATCCTCCTGGCAGTACGCAGGTTGCGAGCGTACCACAAGGCGACGATGTGCTGGTGATCATCGATCTTTCAGCGAGTTTATCGTTACAGGAGCGAGAGCGCATTCCCGGATTGGTCAGCGGCCTTTTGCAACAGATGCAACATCAAGCGCCCAAGGCGACCTTTGCAGTTTACTTGCTCGAATCAAATATGGGCAATCGGGTGCCACTGTTAGAGGATCAGATTCCGGATCTGGACTCCCCTTTCCCGGATGTAAGGAACAAAGCCCGCGGAACGGTTCGGAGTTGGGCACCGCATCTGCAAGCAACTGTGGACGAGATCCTGGCTTGGCCTCCAAAGCAGCAAAACCAAGTTCTCACAAGCTGCTATCTCGCAAGCGCGGTCTTTGCAAATAAATATTTCTCGGGCCGAACTAACGTTGCACACCGTCATGTTGTTTGGATCGGCGACCTGATAGAAGACTGCCCCGAAACGCTCGACATGCAATACTACAGGTACCGCCTACCGTCTCCTAGCGCAATTCAAGCGCTTCAGGGGCTCCAGTTGAAACTCCCGGCCTTGCAAGGCGTCGACTTGAAAGCCGTGATGATTCCGCGCACACTTACCGATCCTGCATCTCAGGTTCCCGCGAGCAGAATCGTGGCTTATTGGGAGGCACTGCCGCAGCATATCGGCCTGCCGCCAAATGGGATTACTGTGGGCACCTCAAACCAGCTTGGCATCGCCGAGGTCTCGTTGCAATGACCTATCGCTCTGTTGGGTGCGACAGGGCCCAACCAAGGTTTGCCCACTTGAAGCCATGAACATTTCGCTGATCTTTTTGGTCGCTACGATTGCCCCATCCGAGTAATATAGTGAGGAAAGGGGACAGCCTGTCCCCTTTCCCCGCGCGATCGCTCAATGTGTAATTAGGACCGTTGCTGTAGCTGTGGCAGTTAGTCCCGCACTATTGGTCACTTTGAGCGTGATCGTGTTTGATGGGGTACCGAATGGAAGACTGAAGGCCTGCTTCGTGCTGATTACCGTACC
>PLJN01000072.1 GCA_003140235.1 Acidobacteriaceae bacterium | reverse complement strand
ATTCTTGGACACTACACTAGCAGCCTGCATTTGTTTAACCGGACCTGCTGTTCTCTGTGCGCAGACTCTTGAAGTCACTCCCAAACGCGTATTGCTGGACGAATCGCCGACAATCCGCGCAACCGGCTTGCAACCCAATGAACGCATCACAATCATCGCTGAGTTGGTTGACGGCGCGGACCATCCTTGGTCGTCACAAGCGGAGTTAGTCGCCGACGCACAAGGCACGGTAGACGTTTCCAAGCAAGCGCCGGTGAAAGGTACATACAAAGAAGTGTCCGCCGCGGGCCTGATCTGGTCCATGATGCCCACGGAACACGACGTAGCCGCCTATCGGTCTCCCAAGGATTTAGGACCGCAGGTCATTCATTTCGAGTTGTTGCGTGACGGCAAGCCAGCCGGGAAAGCAGACCTGGAGCAACTCAGGATCGCCGATGGAGTTCGGCAAATCGAGGTCAAGGGCCAGCTCCACGGCGTGCTTTTTCTGCCCAGCACCAGCGGACGGCATCCCGGGGTTCTAGTGCTTGGCGGATCGGAAGGCGGCGTACCGCGTCAGCGAGCGGCGTGGCTGGCTTCGCACGGATTCGCCGCGCTGGCGCTGGCGTACTTTAATTATGAAGATTTGCCGCCCAGGCTCGAAGCCATTCCCTTGGAATATTTCGGACGCGCCATTGGCTGGCTGATGCAGCGTCCTGAAGTCACACCGGACGAGATCGCTGTCGTCGGAGGCTCGCGCGGTGGAGAACTCGCGCTGCAATTAGGATCCATGTATCTGCAGATCAAGGCCGTGGTGGCCTACGTCCCGGCAAATGTGCGGTACCCGGCATGCTGCGGCGGCAACAGCGTATCTTATGCCTGGACATGGAACGGCAAGCCGCTCGCCTATTCCTTCCCGCGAGCCAGAATGAACCGGGACACGATGAAGGCCATCATTGAAGTAGAGCACACGCATGGGCCCATACTTTTGATTTCAGGCGAAGATGACGGCGTGTGGGAATCGACCCTGATGGCGCAAGCAGTCGTCCTCCGGCTCAAGCTCGAACATTTCGCTTATCGCGTGGAGCATCTCAAGTATCCCCACGCCGGACACAGGGCAGGCAATCCGGAAATGATGCCGTCCTGGCACGGCCGGCTGACGCATCCAGTATCCGGCAAAGAGATAGACACCGGCGGCACACCGGCAGGTAACGCCTTGTCCGGGATTGACGCAGCGCCGAAAGTGATTGAGTTCCTGCGGCAGAGTTTGCAGAGCGCGGATGCAGGTAAATGAGATGAGTGCTTCGAGGAGAAAGACTTGTATCAGGGCACGACTTTAGCAGGAGGGAGCAGCGCGACCGACTGCGGAGTCGTGCCGAAAACGCGCAAAACGTCTTCTTCCCTACTGCCGTAGGCTTGCGCGCAGCAAAGCGAAGCGCCCTAAAAAATGCTTTAAACGCCTTTCATCAATTCGGCGATCGTGATTTTGAACCCATCGGCCAGGGTTTCCAGCATGGGCAGGCAGGGGCTCCCAGCATGTTACTTGTTCTTGCCCTTCTTCTTGAAACTGCCAGATGAACTACTAGTTTCGTCAGCAGGCAGTTGAATCGTAGGTCCTTTTGCGGACTGATACCTGCCAGAATAGAGAGGCACGGATCTCGTGGATGCACGAAAAATGAACAAGTCTGCGATTGGCTGAAGCGGCAAAAGCCTAATATTAAGACCAGCCAGGTTGACGAGCTCGAAAGTAATCCGACCAGAATATCCGGCATCAACCTGTCCGTCACCGCAATGGACCATCACGAAAAGTCGTGCCAGCGAACCCTTGGTCTGGAGAAGACCAAAATAGCCTGAAGGAATTTTGATCTCTTCTCGTGAGCATCCTAGTACTCATCCGCGGGCAGGAAGCACATACCCACTGTCTTCCATCATGAAGCGATTTAGCCACGAATTGGGAATGTGATGCCCGTACGTGAGTTCGTCAGAAACACTGGGCGACTTTATTGAAATGAGCTGCCTATCCAACGAGAGCGTGATCGAATTTTGATCAAAAGCTTTCTCATCGTTGCACATACCATGCTGCAAAATGAGGTGCTTAAGATTATCGCCAACGATTAGCATTATTTCCGTCGTCGGTTCTCTAAATAGTGATAAATGAAAGGTTGCACCACAGCTGCCAGGATCGAAAGGACAGCCAGAATTGCCAAAGCATGCTTTTTGCTCCAGATCAACAGCCTCGTTCGTCTAGGAAGCTCTTGATGGGTCCGCGTTGGCTCTTGAGTTCTATTCTCCCATGCGACATCTCGGCCCGATTCTAACGTAAAAAAACAACATGAACAAAAGGCCGTTCCCGATTCTAATACAATTGATTCAACTCCTCCATTAAATACCCCGATTCTCAAATGGTCTATAAAGCCCGGGTCTATCTTGCCGGGCGAAATCATCACACCTTGAAATATGTATTGACCCTTTCCGGTTACAAGCCCAAACACATTAAGTGGTACACCGACTATTTGCTCGGTTTCCAAGACAACAGAGGTTTGCGGCTTGATCGTCATGCCCGAGCTTGGAATCTTGTAAAACGAGTTGTCCACACAACTGAACCACTGATCTCCGACGGTCAATTCCACGGAAGAGGGGGCGTTCACGAAAAGATCTTGGATCTGTTCTTCCTTGATTTTTATATACACAAGACTGTCACTTGAGCGCTCCCATTTCCGGAATTCGGCGGGATCAGAGGTGTAACGATGATTAAGATCGACCAAGCTCATCGCAGCATACCCAAACGTTTCTCCCCCCGGCCCCCTGTGGTCACTCTTCCGCCTTGCCACTGTCGCCAGAAGGCCGCAGTTCCTTCCTTAAAACGTAAAATGTTCATTAGATCGCCCACTTAAGATAAAACAAGCAGCTCCGTTCGACAATAGAAATCAGAACGAAATGAGTAAGTATATAGTGTGCCGGAGGAAAAATAGGTCACTTTGTCAATTTTTCGCGGCTCTTGCGAATGGGTGATGCTTTGGCTCCAGGCCTCTCTGCACGAGTCGGCAGCGTGGAAGGGACGTACCGCGCTCAGCGTTCAGTAGCAGCCGCAGCGATGTTGCTTTGGGTAAGCTTCTCTTCGAGCATAGTCAGGAGAGAACGGAAAGTCTCCTCCGTTCCCGCCTCGAGAGGAACCCGGCGTTTGGTCAGAGTCAGTTCCTGAAGAGCCCGCGAAAAATGGGTCTTGTTGAAGTCGACCGCATCTGGAAATGCAGAGTGCTGAATCGCGAGTCGCTCGCCATTAGAGAACATTCTCTCCATGCCGCGTTGACTCCATTCAGGGTTGAGATCAGCCAAGGTGAACACTCGTCCGGCAACTAGACTGCCGAAAGCCCTAACATATCGATCACGCTGTGTACCTCCCTCATCATCGGCGTCCAACAAGATGATAAAGTTTCGTCCCCAGCCAACATAGAGGCGGATCAGTGTGTCCAGACTTCCAGCTCCCCCGCCAGGTAGGAGGTGCAAGTCCGGCGATCCCGCGATATGACTGCGCATATAGCGTAACGCATAAAAATCGTTCTTGCCTTCGACCATCACAACATCCGGGACCATCTCAAGACGTGTTGGTGCATAGTCCAGAACATCGAGTACAGGCTGAAAATAGGTGGTCTGGTTCGGATGCTTGGCGGCAAACTCGCGATAACGCTGAAGCGTGATTAGCGTTTGGCGCGACGTGTACTCTTCCTCGCCCTTGCTGTAGTCCAAACCCTCATTCTTGACTACGAACGCGCCTTCCAGCCATTCGGGCTTAATCAGATGATGACTGTGTGTTGTGTAAATTAGGTTGCATCCATCGGGAAGGCTTTGGAAGCTATCGAGAAGCTGTGCCTGGGCTGACGGATGCAAATTGGATGCAGGCTCGTCGAAGAGGAAGACCACATGGCGAGGACCTTCTTTTCTGAAACCGCGATACTGGGTCAATAGCAGATATGTAAAGAACCACCGAAAACCAAGTGACCGTTCACTGATTTCATAATAGCCGCTCCCGTCTTTCAGCCGGAGCTGGGCAAAGTATGCGGCTCTTGCGTCTTTGTCGATACGGACTTCTATCTCCTTCTTGCCTGCCGGTCGCTTGAAAATCTTGTCCCAATTGCTGAAAATGGTCTTAGTGATGTGAGCTCCCATCTTGAGAAGCACACTGTCGAGGCTTTTCTTGTCGAATTCTTCAGTGCTCTTCGCTCTTGCAAGGATGTGCTCCGAAATATTGGTCTTGTCACCAATGGCATCCAATACGTCTTGCAGGACGGTCCGATAGAACGTGTGTTTCTTTTCGTCTGCAGGCGGGTTCTCTAAGTAAATCTTGTCAGGAAACTCAAAGAGGAAATTCGGAAAATAGACGATACGCGGAAGAAACTTCTTAACTACAGTGATTATCGTTTGCCAATCAGTACCTCCGAGGACGAAGGTGGCAAACCGGGGCTGGAGCGCACTTCTGCCTCTGGTGGACAAGCCCCACATATTGCTCGGTTGGTTAGGTTTGACACGAGAAGCGACGGACTCGTAAGACTGTGTTATCGAATGGACTGATTGGGGCAGTGAGAGTAATACCGTGTTCAATTCGCAAGATCTTTGCAATTTGGCTCTGATCACCGCCGTCAAGCGCCACACCCGCCGTGATGGATATTTTTCCGTTGAAATTCCCTCTCTTGCTAATCGGTATGAGGTCGTGAACATCTTGTTGGGCGTAGCCGGGCACACTCAATGCGTCCAAGGCTTCGCGGTATGACCAACGATCAATTGCTTCCAAAATTGTCGTCTTACCGCTCTCATTCAATCCGATAAGAGTATGAATTCTTGATTGAGGCGCTTTAGACAGATCGAGGCGGACATGCTCAATGCCCTTGAAATTGCGGATATCGAAATATAGATATCTCATGTAAAGAGGGACCGACAGGCCCCATGGCTCTCTGCAGTGCTGTTTGATCTCTTGTCAGCCTAGGCTACCACAACTAAGTCTTGCTGGAGTCACGGCGTAAACCGATTTAAATCAAGAAACGACTATTTTCTAGATGTAGACCTGTTTGTGGGACCACTACAATTTGGGATGATTCAGGGAGTTTCTGCGAGGGACTGTCCCGGTAACCGCACTTCAAAAACAGCAATTGGCAAATAGCAAATGGCCGGAGTAACGCTTTGATCTTCAATACAATGAGCATTGCTTAATCATGCTTACTCTTGCTAAGAAATATGCTACCCTTGAGGCATGAGAACAACCAAGACCCTTTCCGTCACACTCCCCCCGGAAATGCTCACGCGTGCCGAGAAACTCGCCAAGCGGGAAAACCGGACCATGAGCGAACTGGTGCGGGAAGCCCTCCGGCAATACGAACGCCAGCAATGGTGGGACCAGATGAACGTCTATGGACGGAGAACGGCCGAGGCTGCGGGCATCAAGACGGAGGACGACATAGTTGATGCGATCCACGCGATGCGCCGGAAAGGGCACGCGCGCAAGAAGTCCGCCAGATGATCTGGGTCGTGTTCGACAGCAATGTTTACGTTTCAGCTTTGCTTTTCGGCGGCATTCCGCGCCGCGTTGTGGAAGGAGCTGAGTTAACCCTCTTCGAGCTTTCCGTATCGGATCCGATCAAAGCTGACGTCGAGCGGGTTCTTGCGATCAAGTTTGCGTGGCCTGAAGAACGGATCAGGGAAGCGACCCGCTGCCTGTGGTCGCTGGCACATCGCGTGGTCCCCAAGCAGACCGTCAAGGATTGCGTTGACCCGGACGACAATCGAGTCCTCGAATGTGCTTTAGAAGCGAACGCCCAAGTGATTGTTACCGGGGACAACCACTTATTAAGGCTCAATCCCTACCGCGAAATCCTCATTCTCACGCCCAGGCAGTTTATGGAAGCGCAGCCCTGGCAAGGTTGAACCCGCGGTAGCCGGCCCTTCCTTCCGATTGCCGCGGACTCCTCTTTTCACTCCATGTCCTCCAAAAAACGGGGTTGTCCGCGGCGCGGAAATGTCAAGCCATATATTTCGTGATTATGCACTTGACACGCAAGACTCTTTTCTGTACTATTTAAGTAGAGAAGAGAGGCAATCAAATGAACCTGATCGACGTAACCCGGAAGTACAAATCAGACGCGGAATGCTTGGCCTATCTTGAGTCACGGCGCTGGCCCAATGGTGTCCGCTGCGTCACTTGCGGCAATGACAAAGTTTCCAAGATTGCCCGCGCAAAGCAATCCAAGAACAAACGCGGCCAGTATTACACTTGCTTAGAGCCGTCATGCAAACAGCAATTCTCCGCAACGTCCGGCACGATCTTCCATGATTCGCACTTGCCGCTGCTGACTTGGTTTTCCGCTGTCTCTCTTCTGGTGGACGCAAAGAAAAGCATGAGCGCGAATCAGCTAAAACGCCACTTGGGAATCGGCTCCTACCGTACCGCGTGGTACATGGCGCATCGCATCCGCAAGGCAATGGCTGAGACGGCACAGTCTCCGCTAAGCGGCACCGTTGAAGTAGACGAGACTTATATCGGCGGCAAATTCGATAAGCGTCGCAAGCGTGGCCCTTACGAAAAGCAGGCAGTCATGGGCATGATCGAACGTGGCGGCAAAGTTCACGCCATGAAAATCCCAACGGCCAGCAAAAAAGTTCTTGTCGGTACAATTGAAAAGCACACCACGCAAGGCGCGAGAATTTATACCGACGAACTGGCCGCATACAAGACAGTCGGCAGAGAACACGCGACCGTAGCTCACGCAAAAGAAGAGTGGGTACGCGGCGACGTGCATACGAATAATATCGAATCCTACTGGTCACTTTTCAACCGTGCGCTGGTAGGCAGCTTCCACCATGTGAGCGTGAAGCACCTCGACCGTTACCTGCAAGAGTCAGAATACCGCTTCAATGCCCGGAAGGAAACCGGCCTGTTTGAACGCACGATCTCCCGCATGTGCCGGACTCCAAAGATGGAATACAAAAAGCTTATCGCGCCTGTTTAGGAATCAGCGGACGCGGTGCTTGCCCACTGGCCCGGACGTTCTCACGCGGCATCGGTGCAGTGTTTATAAGCCTATCCATCACACGGTCAAACGCTGTCTTGCTGACCGCCGGTATCGGGACGGTTGGCTTGTAACTCTTGCCTGATTTTTTCTTTTGGGAGCGCGCCATGCCTCATGGTAGCATGGCGTTAATTCAGGAAGGAAAGCATAAATCCGGTTGCCGCCGGGTTTGATGCTGGTTTGGGCTTTGACCGGCCAAAATCATTATAAGGTGGTTTTGGCCAAAATGACAAGAGTTGTTGTCCTCCCTGATCTCTCAGTTATCCCCGAACGGAGAAAGTCCCAAAAGCGACCGATGACATATCAAGTTATATTTTGCGGTGTTGATGGCGTCGTGATTGCCAGCGATAGACTGGAAGGCGTATACAGACCTGACAGCACAATAGCCAGAGGAAACGACGTAAAGAAAATAAGAATATCTGGCGATTTTGCATGGGCTGCATCCGGTGGGGAGATGGCAAAGATATTTTCTCTTCACTTAGCAAAAACACTCCCAAGCAAAAACGAAATTTCGGACGCCGACATCTTAGAAATTATTGAGAACTTGCGTAAGCCTACCCTTGAAGACTGGAAGAATACGGCGGCACAAGGATCAGACGCCACATCTAGGGTCATATTGGTGCGTGGTTCAAATCAAAGCATATTTAGAATCAATCCATTACTACACATGGACACTGACGTGGAACAGACGAGGAAAGGCCGTTGCATTGCCGGGCAGATTTACAATACGGCTGCTTTTCTTTTTCACCGTCTTCATCATACGGAAATGACTGTTACTTCCCTTGCAACACTCGCCGCATATTCGATACGCAGAGCAAATTGCTTTGACTCCTCATGCATAGACGGATTGGATATCGCGATTTATCGGAAAGAAGAAAAAAAGTTCCACTTCATCGAAACCGATGCGCCGTGGAATCATGCGCCGAAATTGGAAGACGCGCTCCGGGCTTGCATCGCTGAGAACGCGCTCCCGATTCGATATAAGACGTAAAATCCCCTGCCCTGTCACGGCACTCTCATTCTACCGCGTTACGTGTGAAGTGCATAATCACCATATATTTTTTCAGACGCCCCAAACCGCGTGACTTTCTCGCGGGAAATCGGGTACCATGCGCGGACTTTGGTAGGCAGTCGTTAGTACTTGGTATTTGGTCGTTAGCCAGAAGCGAAGCAATCAGAGGGGGTTGATGATGGCAACGCCGGGGTTGACCGGGGTTGAAGGACGTTAACGCCGGGGTTGATTCGGCGTTGAATCGTGATTAAGTCCTGTAGATTCGGGGTTGCCGGGACGGGGATGGGAAAATCGCCGAGATCGCCGTCATCCACGGCCAGCCGGGACAGGTCGCGCGTGATCCACGGCATGGCCGGGACAGGTCGCCGTGATCGGAAAGGCAAAGAGCCGCTAAGTACTTTAGGCATTGGGATCTGGAGGGAATCATGGGCAAAATAACGGGACTGAAATCGCGGGAAGCCGCAGTTTTATTGGGTTTTTTGCGAGTCGGACCGGACGGGCCACAGGTTGTTCCCTGTTTTTTTCACTGTTCCTGCTTTTCGTTCCCTGCTACGAATTAGCTCCGACAGTGGCGAAAGGCCCATGGAATCGAGGTTTTGTATGCCTGCGGGGACCAAAAGGCCGATATTTGCCCTGTTATTTTCCCTGATCACGGGAATTTGGAGCACATATTTTTCCCTGTTAATGGGAATTTTGGGAAGGGGCGCAGTTCGTGATCGCCGTGACCGGGGGAACGGGAGAGATAGAGATTTTTAGATCGCGGAGCCGTCGGACCTGAGGAACCCAGCCAAAGTTATAATAGAAAGATTTGCACCATCGAAAATCGGAGGCAGAGACGTTTCAGCACAGCCGAGTGGCCGTGGTCCGGAACCAAATTCAAATTATGGACTTCCGCTTACAAAGCGACTACACACCCAAGGGCGACCAGGGCCACGCCATTGAGGAACTTGTCCGAGGTGTTTATGCCGGGGAGAAGCACCAGGTTTTGCTCGGAGTGACCGGCTCCGGCAAGACTTACACCATGGCCAAGATGATTGAGCAGCTCAATCGTCCGGCGTTGGTGATGGCCCACAATAAGACGCTGGCGGCGCAGCTTTACCATGAGTTCAAGCAGTTTTTCCCGCAGAACGCGGTCGAGTATTTTGTGTCCTATTACGATTACTACCAGCCNNTTTCTGGAAAAAGGCCAGAAGATCCGCCGCCAGGATATTTTCAGCAAGCTGGTGGAAATCTTGTATGAACGCAATGACGTGGATTTTAAGCGCGGAACTTTTCGCGTGCGCGGTGACGTGATTGAGGTCTTCCCTACTTATGACGACAACGCGTACCGCATTGAGCTGTTTGGCGATCAGGTTGATTCCCTTTCGCAGATTGATCCGCTGTTTGGGACCGTGAAGCAAAAATATACGCGGCTGCCCATTTATCCCAAGAGCCACTACGTGATGCCACAGGTACAGAAGGACCGCGCCGTTGAAACCATATTGGCTGAATTGGCGTGGTGGGAAAAAGAACTCGAAAAAGACGGCCGCCTGGTGGAAGCGCAGCGCATACATCAGCGCACGCGCTTTGATCTGGAGATGATCAAGTCCGTGGGCTATTGCCATGGGATTGAGAATTACTCGCGACATTTCTCGAACCGGTTGCCGGGAGAGCCTCCGCCGACTTTGCTGGATTATTTTCCGCGCGANNTGGCACGGCGACCGCTCGCGCAAAGAAAACCTGATCCAGTTTGGATTCCGTCTGCCTTCCGCGCTGGATAACCGTCCTTTGAAGTTTGACGAGTTTGAAAACCGCGTGAACCAAGTCGTCTATGTCTCAGCTACGCCTGGGCCGTATGAGCTGACTAAATCCGCCGGTGTTGTGGTGGAACAGATCATCCGTCCGACTGGGTTGATTGATCCTCCCGTTGAGGTGCGTCCCGTCAAAGGGCAGATTGATGATCTGCTGCATGAAATCCGTGACCGCGTCTCGAAGAACGAACGCGTGCTGGTCACGACCCTGACCAAGCGCATGGCCGAAGACTTGACCGAGTATTACAGCGAAGTCGGCGTGCGCTGCCGCTACATGCACTCGGAAGTGGAAACGCTGGAACGCATCAAGCTGCTGCGCGACTTGCGCAAAGGCGAGTACGACGTTTTGATCGGCATCAACTTGCTGCGCGAAGGGCTGGACCTGCCGGAGGTTTCACTGGTCGCGATACTTGACGCCGACAAAGAAGGCTTTTTGCGCTCTGCCGGCTCGTTGATCCAGACCATTGGACGTTGCGCGCGCAACATTAACGGGCGGGCCGTCCTGTATGGCGACCGCATGACCGACTCCATGAAGCGCGCCATCGACGAAACCGATCGCCGCCGCGCCATTCAGCATGCTTATAACGTGGAGAATGGGATTACGCCGCAGTCGGTGATTCGTCCGCTTTCCATGTCGCTGGCGGGAATTGTGGAAGCTGACTACGTAGACCTGACACAAACCGACGGCATGCCGGAGTTCACTACCCAGGAAGAATTGAACAACTACATCACCAAACTGGAAAGCGACATGCGCGAAGCGGCCAAACGGTTTGAGTTCGAGAAAGCTGCGAAGCTACGGGATGTGGTGAGAGAGTTGCGGACGAAAGAGTTCTTGTTTACTTAGATGCAGACTCGGTCGCTGGCAACTTAGCGAGACGAAGGAGACGAATGAAGACCTTGCGAACGACACTTTTTGTGATTGCTTTTGTGATCCTGGCCAGCCAGACATTCCGGCACGCCTATGTCCGCTGGATGGAGCCACGGACCTCTGTTCTGGATAAGTACAACACCTCAACGGAAAAGCAGATTCTTCTGGCAAAATCACTCGATGAACTCGTGGCTCTTTTCGACGCCGCCCATAGCAAAGTACAAGAGTACGAAAAGAGTCACCCCGAAGAAGCCGACAAACAGGCTTACCAGCGGTCTGGCCCCTATGCCCAGCTAACCGGCGACGAAGTTGCACTTCGGAATTCCATTACCGAATGGGAGCGCAAGAGCAAGGAGATACGCGAGCTTTGGCACTTCTGGATTGCCGGCATCATCGCGTTTGCGCTCGGATCTTTTCTGGTCCTTACGAAGGAACGATGGATTGGCATGGCGCTGTTGATTCTGGCGTTTACCGAAATGATCTATGCAACGTCTCCGAGTTTTCGGTCGATGGGATCACAACCGGAGTTCGACCGGCTGCTGGTACATAAGTTCGTGCTGTCTGTTGTGAGTTTGGGCTTTCTATTGATTGCGTGGTTTTCTGGCCGTCGCACCGAGACATAATGGGCGCGGCATGTTCTTTTCGCTCAGGCGAGAAGATGATGTTCTTTGACAATTGAATTCTCTGCCCTGGTCGTCGAAGCTGATAGGGTTCCCTCTCCCGCTTTGCGGGATCAGGATGTGAAGAACCTACTCCGCTTCCTGCAGTGTCTTGATATGCGCTTCGAGAGCATGCGAGTACTCGCGCTCCGCTAGCAGTTCGGATTGCAGTTTCTTCACCAGGCCTTCCAGGCGAAGAATCTCAATCCTGATCCTGGCCGGATCGCTGCTGGCGGGTTTGCTCGCGGACATGGCGACCGGCGCCGCGGCTGGCATGACTGACAGCGGCCTGGGCGCAAGAGACGTCGCGGGAGAAGGCGCAGCAGAAGCCATCGCAAGAGCCGGACGCGGTCCCGAAGACGCCGCACTCGAGAAAATGCTGCTCAAGGCCACTGCGGCATTCGCTGTGGCGGCCGGGCTCGGAACGACGCTGCCGCTTGGCTTTAGCAAATGTTTGACACGGGTAATCAGGTCTTGCGGTTGAAAAGGTTTGCGCAGCAGCTCATCCGCTTTCACGGCGAACGCTCGCTCGGCCACCGAACGGTTCACCACACCGGACATCAGGACAACTGGCGTTCCGCAAAGTGCTGGATGGTTCTTGATGTGCTGGCAGACTTCATAGCCGTCTTTGCCGGGCATGATCACGTCAGTGATTACCACGGCCGGCCTGGTTTGTTCGATTTCCACGAGCGCACTGGCGGCGTCCTGACAGGTCACCACATTGATGTTTTCGCGACGAAAGGCGATCTTGATTACCTCGCGCATGGTCGCGCTGTCGTCGATGAAATAAACAGTTGGAATCGTGCTCATGCCAAACCTTCCTCGCCTTTGCCGTTTGCGGCTTCGTCCAATTCACGCAGGGCATCCAGCAACAGTTCCGTCGGACCGCGGAGCACAGTTCTGGTTGTGGCGCTTTCGCCGGGGATGAATTTGTATGAGCCGTGTTCCGCTCCGTTGCAGTAACGCACTACGTGCACGACAGCGTCGTCCCCGATCAGGTCGCCGCTCTCGGCGTGAAAAATGTTGCCGCTCTCGAAAAAGATAACGCCGTCAATCACACCTGAGTTCACGGACAACGCGCCGGTCTGCCGCGAATGCGCCAGCATCTGCACAACACCCGGCAGGTCCAAGTGAGAAAGGCTTCCGGTAAAAGCGGTGTCCGACGAACCAAGCATCTGCACCGGATGAAAACCTTCCTGGCTGCTGAGCAGAAAACTCTTGATTTGCGCGGCAATCACTTCGGGACCCAGCCGCTTGTCCACGTAGTCGGCGCAGCCTGACCGGAAGGCTTCCATGAGCGCGTGGTCGCCGCCTTCGCCCATGGCGATTACCGGAATGTGGGCCATCTTGGGATCGGCATGGACCAACGGCGGCAGTTGATGGGCGTTCATTTCGCGCAAAGATGTCGAACACACGATGGCGGAAGGCGTGTCATATTCCAGCATGGTCAGCGCGTAAGCTGACTGCGTGCTGTGGATTACGTCAAAGCCTTCGTTCTTGAGCGCTGCGCCAACGCGACGCGCGAAGAAAACGTTGGTGTCGATCAGCAGAATCTTGGGCGGGATGGAGGGTTGCGAGCTCATGCCGCGTCCTCCGTGGAGAACAATTTTTCCAGATCGACGATTTCGATGATCTCGCTGCCAATGGTCAGAAGTCCTGTGATGTACTTCGGCAACTTTCCCGTGGGAGCGACCGGCGCGAGGCTGGCAAGCTCGCATTCACCGGAAACGGAGATTGCCGTCTTCTCCTGCCGCGACCCGAAGCGGCGATTGGCGATCAGATAGAACTTGCCCGGCTTCGCTTCTGGTCCGAGCAATGCTTTCGCCGCGTCACACACCGGCATAATTTTTCCACGCCTCACCAGCACGCCGGCCTGCAATGGTGAACAATGTGGAAACTGCTGCAGACGGTCCGGTATGGCGAGTTCGCTCACCGTTTCCGCATGCAACGCAAACCGCTTGTTTCCCAGCGGAAACAGCACGAACGATTTTTCGTCGGACACGGTCGTCATACCGCCACTGCCCTTCTGTTATCTGTAGCTGGAATGTTTAACGCTGATTTCAGGACCGACTGTTCGCTCTTGCCTAGGAAAGCGTGGTGATTCACGACAGGTACAACGTCGCCATTCATGATGGCGAGTCCGCGGTACCAGGCGCGCTCGTCGCCGGTGAATGCCAGCGGCAATTCGTGGAGCGTAGATATTTCCATGATGCGGTCAGTGCTGTCCGTCAAGACCGCGACCGGATCGTTATGCAGGACCAGAACACGTGCCGCTTTGGAGGGCAGCAAATGAAAGTGTCTGGCGGCGTCGACCACAAAATAGACGGCGCCGTTACGTTCTAACGTGTACGTCACTTTGGGAATTCGGACCGGCGCAGCACCAGCCGCAGCGCGTGGTTCCAGGCCTTCGATTCCCCGGACTTCGCGGACTGCGTTGGCCGCGATTGCGAACTTGAAGCCGCCTACGGTAAACAGAATCACCGCTTCACGTGCTCCCTGGTGCTTTGGCTGACGCTGTCTCACAGCGCACCCACCTTGGCGGCGCCGAAGATATACAGCACGCGTTTTTCGATGGCGTTGTAAATGGTGTCGATGGGCAGCGTCTGGTCGACGGCGCCGGTCTTCAGCGCTTCCTGCGGCATGCCGAAGATCACCGCGGTGGCTTCGTCCTGGACGATCACGTGTCCGCCAAGTGCCCTTACAGCTTGCACGCCTTTGGCGCCGTCGTTGCCCATGCCGGTGAGAATCACAGCCGTGGTCATGGGACCAAAATAATCCGCGGCGCTCTCGAATGTGAGATCGGCGCAAGGACGATAGCCGCTGATGCGCGGGCCGTCGTCGAGGGAGACGCGCCCTGTGGGCGAAACGCGCATGTGATGCGAGCCCGGACAAATGTAGAGCTGGCCAGGAACAATGATCTCGCCGGCTTCCGCCTCTTTGACGCGGATCTGGGAAACCTCAGCGAGTTGATTGCTGAACTGTGATGTGAAATTTCCGGGCATGTGCTGCACCAGCACCACGGCGCCGGGAAAGTCTTTGGGAAAGCGTGGAACAAATTTCATGAGCGTCGCCGGACCACCGGTGGAAGCCGCAACCACCACGATTGGGAACTTGCCGCCGCTGCGGGCCGGCAGAGGCGCAGGTGGCACGACTGGAGTACGTTCTTCGCGAACATCTTGCGCGAAAGTCTTTGACGGTGGCTCGCTGCGCGGCGCGCTGGTTGCAATCTCATGCTGCAACTTGGAGCGCGTAGCGGTCCGGACCACGCGCACCTTCGCGGCCATCTTGAGTTTGCGGCCGAGCTCGTCTTTCACCGAGCTCATGTCGAGATCAATGCCGCCCGAAGGCTTGGCTACAAAATCGATCGCGCCGAGTTCCAGCGCTTTGAGCGTGACGTCCGCGCCTTCGCGCGATTCCGAACTCACAATCAGGATCGGCCGCGGATTTGTTGACATGATGACTTCGCTGGCCTGCAGGCCGTCCATGTGTGGCATGTTGATGTCCATGGTGATCACGTCGGGCTTCAGGACTTCAGCTTGCGTTACGGCGTCACGACCGTCGCGAGCTTCGCCGCACACTTCAAGTTGCGGATCGGCGGTGATCATGGTCTGCAACACTTTTCGCATGAACGCCGAATCGTCAACGATCAGGACCCGAATTCTTTTGCTTACATCCATCATGTCCGATACTTTCCTGCTACTGCACTACTGCTGCCACGTGAGCCACGGGTGCGCCGCTTCCCTCACCTATCAACTTCGATACTGTGGCAATGAACTGATCTTCCTGCACCGGCTTGGTCAGAAAAGCGGCAGCGCCTTCTTTCA
>PLJN01000159.1 GCA_003140235.1 Acidobacteriaceae bacterium | reverse complement strand
ACTCACGTCCTGAATATCAGCCAGAAAATCGAACAGCGGATAACTCGGAGCAGGAACCAGCAATTCATCGCCGGGATTGCACAACAAGCGAAAAACGAATGAATACGCCTCGCTGGTGCTCACCGTGAGAACCATGTCGTCCGGCGAAACAGTTTCNNCTGCGGCCGTCGTAGTAATCGGCAACCGCGTTTCGTGCAATAGCGAGCCCGCGCGGTTCAGGACGATATTTCAGCGATGCCGGACTGCACAGAGCGCGCATGATCGATCCGCTATCGTAGGGAAAGTTGCACTCGGTGGGATTGGACGCGGTCAGGTCCAGCACCTTGCGTCCGCTGGCTTGATGGCGGGCCAGGGCTTCGCTCAGGCGGTTGGTGGTGCGGTCCCAGTTTGTGCGGTGCGAGAACATGGCTAACATCCCGAACGAAGTGAGGGAACCCTATCACCATAACAGTCTTTTGTGGGAATAGGGATCCCTCACTTCGTTCGGGATGTTTTAAGCTAAACCTTCTGTACAGCCTGAGCCAATGCAGTCAGCGTGCTCTTCGCGTCGCCATAGAGCATTCCCGTTACCGGCTTAAAGAACAGCGGATTCTCCAGTCCAGAAAATCCTTTCCCTTTACCGCGTTTCAACACGACCACCGATTTCGCGCGATCTACTTCAATAATTGGCATACCCGCGATAGGGCTCTTAGGATTGTCACGCGCATCGGGGTTGACGACGTCATTCGCGCCAACGACGACGGCTACATCCACGGTCGGCATTTCAGGATTGATCTGCTCCATTTCGTAGAGAGAAGAATAAGGCACATTGGCTTCCGCCAGCAGGACGTTCATGTGTCCGGGCATGCGTCCGGCGACCGGATGGATTGCGTACTTCACGGAGATGCCGCGCTCTTCCAGAACATTGCCCAGTTCGCGCGCGGCGTGTTGCGCTTGCGCTGTGGCCATGCCATATCCGGGGACAATGACTACCGAACTAGCGTAGGCAAGCTGGACCGCAACGTCGTCGAGCGTGACTTCGCGCATGGTGCCTTCGGTGCTTCCCGTGTCAGTTCCGGTGACTGCCCCAAAACCGCCAAAGAGCACGTTGGTGATGGAGCGGTTCATGGCCCGGCACATCAGGATCGAGAGGATAAATCCGGAGAATCCGTCCAGCGTTCCCGCAATAATGAGGACATTGTTGTGAAGCACGAAGCCGGTCGCGGCGGACGACAGTCCGGCGTATGAGTTCAACAACGACATCACCACCGGCATGTCCGCGGCGCCGATGGGGATTACCAGCATCACGCCAAAGGCAAACGCGCAGCCGGCCATGGTGTAGAAGTAAACCGACGACGCGGGATGAATCATCCAAAGCACGAACGATCCCACCATGGTCACGAACAAGACCAGATTCAAAGCCTGCTGACCTTTGAACATGATCGGCGTGCCGCGCATTAGTTCCTGAAGCTTGGCTGCGGCGATCAACGATCCCGTAACCGTGAGCGAGCCGAGCATCACTTCAAGAGCGAGAGCGCCGTTCTCGACGTTGCCGTGACCCGGTTGTCTGCTGGTGATCTCCGGCCGGTGAATGATGTATTCGGCAATTCCCACCAGCGACGCGGCCAGTGCGCCGAACGCGTGCGAGAGCGCCGTCCGCTGGGGCATGGCGGTCATCGGCACGCGGGAGATCGGGATGCCGATGGCCGACCCAACAACCAATCCAATAACGATCCAGAGATAGTTTCCGTGCAGAATCTCCGGACGGAACAAAGTGCCGACGATTGCGGCGCCCATTCCGCAAGCGGCCTGAATCATGCCGCGGCGCGCCGTGTCCGGATGGCTGAGTCCTTTGAGTCCAAGAATAAAAAGAATGGACGCAACCAGGTAAATCCCTTCGATCAGGTAGGTGAGGTTCACTGTTTACCCTCCACCTTGTTCTCTGCGACCTTGACTGGTTCTTTCTTATGGAACATCTTCAGCATGCGGTCGGTAATCAAAAAGCCGCCAGTCACGTTGATCATGGCGGACGTCACAGCAGCGCAGCCCAGCACGGAGGCCAGCAGCGCGTGGTCGCCCTGGTGCTTGGATCCGGCGATGACCAGCGAACCAATCAGCGAGATGCCGGAGATCGCATTCGTGGCTGACATCAGCGGCGTATGCAACAACGGAGGCACGCGCGAGATCAACTGGTATCCGAGGAATGCAGCCAGGGCAAAAACATACAACGATGCGATCAGGACCAATGTCTGGGAGCTCGCAGCCGTATTGGTGTCAGCGCCTCCGCCCGCTTGCGCAAACATGAATACGGAAACGATGAGGGCCATGGGATCCAACGCCATAAGATTCATTCAGTTCTCCTTGGTCGCACTTGAGCCACCGGGTTGAGCCAGCGCTGCCGTCACTTTCGGATGAACATCGCCACCGTTGTACGCGATGCACGCGCCTTTCAGTATCTCGTCCGCCATGTCAATTTTTAGGGCGCCCTTGTCTGCGATCAATCCGAGAAAGCTGGTAAGGTTGCGCGAGTAAAGCTGGCTGGCGTGGTACGGAACCGTTGCCGGCAAATTGAGCGGACCGAGAATACTCACGCCGTTTACATTCACGGTCTCGCCTGCCCGGGTCAGCGCGCAGTTGCCGCCGGTGCTGGCGGCAAGATCAACGATCACTGATCCGGGTCGCATACTCGCGACGGCTGCTTCGGTCAGCATGAGTGGTGCGCGGCGTCCGGGGACTTGCGCCGTGGTGATGATTACGTCCGACGTCGCTGCGTGCTTGGCGACCATGTCGCGGCCGCGTTGCAACGCTTCTTCGCTCAACTCTTTGGCGTATCCGCCGGCGTCTTCCGTTTGGATTCCGCCGAGATCAACATCCAGAAACTTCGCGCCCAGCGAACGCACTTGCTCTCCGGCTGCGGCACGAACGTCGTACGCTTCGACCATGGCGCCCAGACGGCGTCCGGTAGCGATGGCTTGCAGCCCGGCCACGCCTGCTCCCAGCACCAGAACGCGCGCCGGGGGGACAGTTCCAGCAGCCGTCATCAACAACGGAAACATGCGAGGCAGTCGCTCGGCCGCCAGAATCACCGCTTTGTAACCTGCGACCGTGGCCATGGACGAGAGCGCGTCCATGGACTGCGCCCGCGTGATGCGCGGGACCAGCTCCATGGCAAAGCCCGTGAGTTTTCTGGCGACAATGGACGCGAGAGCGGCTGGTTCATCCAAGGGCTTAAGGAAACCGATGATCACGGTCCCGGCCTTGAGGCTGGGATAGTCTTCCGGTTCCGGACGATTCACGCAGGCGAGAATGTCCGCTTCCTGCAATAGCGCGGCGTGGTCCATGATTTTGGCGCCGGCAGTGGTGTAGTCGGCGTCCAGAAATCCGGCTTTCGTACCGGCTCCCGCTTCCACAGCAACCTCGACGCCGCTAGCCACGAGTTTTTTGACCGACTCAGGCGTCAGCGCCACCCGGGATTCTCCTGCCTGTCTTTCCAGTGAGACTGCGATCCTCATATTGTCCTTAGTTCCTTTCCAACCAAACCCCTTGTCGAGCACAAAACCGTAGTGGAGACATTATCCTCAAAGACTGCAAATTGGGAAACAGTCTTCACCTATCTTTAAGTCTTTTTTAAAGAAAAACCTGAGAGTGGTCGATATCGTTAGAGACAAGACGGACTATGCCGGCCGCAGGGCACTTGGCATGACGCCTGACAACCAATGAACAAGAAGACCTCCAAACCGTCTCCGGACGCCGCGGCAGGTGCTAGTGGGAAACCCTACTTCCGCGAAGAAGATATGGAAAAACTGTGCGCCAACGATGAGGCGCAACAAACGCAAGTCGCCATCCTGAATGCGCTGCCGGCCCATGTGGCGTTAATTGATGCGGACGGGGTAATTTTGTCCGTGAACGAGTCCTGGCGGCGCTTCGCTACGGCCAACGCACTGCAAGGCCCCGACTTCGGCATGGCTCAGAACTATCTCGCCGTCTGCGAACGCGCCCACGGCGATTGTGCGGAGGAAGCGCATGCTGCGGCCGTCGGTATCCGCCGGGTGTTGCTTGGTGAGGCTGGGGATTTTGCAATCGAGTATCCCTGCCACTCGCCGACGCAGCAGCGCTGGTTTCGCCTCACGGTCGCGCCCTTGCGCCAGGACCCCCGGGCCGGCGCCGTGGTCATGCACGTCAATATCACTGAGCGCAAGCTGGCGGAAAAAGCGGCGCAGCGGAGTCAAAAACGCTTGCGCGACCTCATCGACGGACTTGGCCCTTCCATGTTTGTGGGATTGATGACTCCCCAGGGAACCATGCTCGAGGTCAACCGGCCTGCGCTGGTGGCGGCTGGTTTGAAACCTGAAGATGTGCTGGGCAAGCCGTTCGAGGAAATCCACTTGTGGGGAGTCCAGCCGCGTATGCTAGAGGCCATCAGGCGAGGCTCGCGCGGCGAAGCCTCCCACTATGACGCACTGATGCGCGCCGAGGAAGGCCGTCTCATTGACGTCGATTTCTCCCTGCAACCGGTGCGGGACGAGACCGGTGAGGTCATATTCCTCGTCCTATCGGCGAACGTTATTACCGAACGCAAGCAGACGGAAAATGCCCTGCGCGAAAGCAATGAGAAATTCCAGCAAATGGCGGCCCACATCACCGATGCATTCTGGATCCGTTCGTCGGACATGCGTGATGTGCACTACATCAGCCCGGCTTTTGAGCGGATCTGGGGACGTTCCATGGAAAGCCTGAGTACAAATCCGCAGCAATGGACCGACTTTATCCTGCCGGAGGACCGCGAGCGTGTGGAGAGCGCCTTCGCTGCGCTCACCGGCGAAGCGCGAAGTTTGGACCTTGAGTATCGCATCACGCGGCCTGATGGCGATATCCGTTGGATTAGGGCCCGGGGTTTTCAAGTCCGGGATGCCGCAGACAAACTGGTCCGGCTCACCGGAATTGTGACCGACATCACCGAACAGAAACTGGCTGAACTGGAAATCGCACGCACCAACCTGGCCCTCCAGGCAGAGATTGTGGAAAGAAAACACGCCGAGCATGCCGCCGAAACAGCCAACAGTGCCAAAAGCGAGTTTCTGGCCAATATGAGCCATGAAATTCGCACGCCGTTGAACGGCGTGCTCGGACTGACAGAACTCGTGCTAGGCACCGACCTCAGTTCCGAACAGCGCGAGTATCTGGACATGGTCAAATCCTCCGGCGAGTGGCTCTTGAATGTGATTGACGACATTCTCGACTTCTCAAAGATCGAGGCCGGCATGCTGACCGTGGACGTGATCCCGTTCGACTTGAGTGACTGCCTCGCAACGACGCTCAAAGTGCTGTCCAGTCGGGCACAGTTGAAGGGGTTGGAACTGGCCTGCGACATTCGTCCCGAAGTACCAACCGCCGTGCTGGGCGACCCTGGACGCTTGCGCCAAATCGTCACGAACCTGGTCGGAAACGCCATCAAGTTTACCGAGC
>PLJN01000112.1 GCA_003140235.1 Acidobacteriaceae bacterium | reverse complement strand
GGCAAGATCATTGCCCAGGAAACCTATGCGTTGTCTGACGAAGAACAGTTTGACAAAGTCCTCGAAGAACTATGGGTGCTCGCGGAAAACGGCGAGCCCGCGGAATTAGGACGTGTTGAAGTGGAAGGCGCGCTACCCATGCGAATGGCGCTTGAGCGGATGAATGTGCTTGGCTTGGTAGATCTCACGGAACATACCGAGGCGCCACACACACACAAGCAGGTGCTCAATCGCTGCCATGTGGCGTTTCGTCCGCCCAGCAATTTTGCCGATCATGGCGAGCAAATGATTATCTTCACCGAAAAGGGGCGCAAGCGCGCGGAAGACGTGATCCGCCGTCACCGGCTTGCAGAGCGGCTGTTCACGCAGACTTTCCATGTACACGACGAAAAAGAAGTGGCGGAGCAAGCTTGCCGATTCGAGCACATTCTTTCACCTGAAGCTACCGACAGTATTTGTACATTTCTTGGACATCCGCGCACGTGTCCGCACGGAAGCCCGATACCTGCGGGCGATTGCTGCCTGACTTCCAAAACGGCGGACCGCGCCGAGCATGATCCGATCTACTCAGCAAAGAAATGATCGTCGCGCTGATCTGCTGATCGCGTCCCGCAAGAACCGTCAGCTGCAACCCAATGTTTATAATGAAGCATCATTAAAATCCTGCACCGGAGAAAACATGCGCCCGCCGCTCGACCTTAAATCGACCCTGAATCTTCCCAAGACGGACTTCTCCATGAAGGCCAACCTCCCGCAGAACGAGCCTAAGTTGCTCGAAAGATGGGAGAAGATGGGGATTTACGGCAAGATTCGGGAAACGCGTAAAGGCTCGCCCAGCTATGTGCTCCATGACGGCCCGCCGTATGCTAATGGCGCCATCCATGAAGGCCATGCCTTAAACAAATGCTTGAAGGATTTTGTGGTCAAGTCCAAGACCATGGCAGGCTTTGATTCGCCTTATGTCCCAGGGTGGGATTGCCACGGTCTGCCGATTGAAATCAAAGTGGACGAAGCGCTCGGCCGTAAGAAACTGGAGATGGCCCCGTCTGACGTTCGCCGAAAATGCCGCGAGTATGCGCAGAAGTATCTGGACATCCAGCGTGAGCAGTTCAAACGGCTGGGCATTCTGGGCCGGTGGGACAACCCTTATTCCACCATGACGCCGCAGTATGAGTCGGTGATTGTGCGCGCGCTGTTCGACTTTATGGAGAACGGCGCGGTATACAAAGGACTGCGTCCTGTCTACTGGTGCATACGCGACAAAACGGCGCTGGCGGAAGCTGAAATCGAATACGCCAACCACACCAGCCCGAGCGTCTGGGTCAAGTACCGTTTGACCAGCGATCCGGCGAAGATTGATCCGGCTCTGGCCGACAAGAAAGTCTCGACGATCATCTGGACAACTACTCCGTGGACGCTGCCGGCATCCATGGCCGTGGCTTTTCATCCGACGCTTGAGTACGTAGCACTGGAACATAATGGCGAGGTCTACATCATCGCCGACGCGCTGGCCAAGCCGACGATCGAGAAATGCAATCTGACCGGCGCCAAAGAAATCGCGGGCTTCCCGGGACAGAAGCTGGAGTTTGTTACATTTGCGCATCCGTTTCTGGAGCGGCAAGTACTTGGCGTGCTGGCCGAGTACGTGACGACCGAGCAGGGTACGGGCGCAGTGCATACGGCTCCGTCCCATGGTCCGGATGACTTTTACACCGGCGCAAAGTACAAACTCGACCAGAGCTGCAACGTGGATGAATCCGGTCGCCTTCGCAACGGTCTTCCGGAATACGAAGGCATGGCGGTATTCCAGGCCAACCAGCCGATCATCGAGCTGTTAAAGTCGCGCGGCGTGCTCATGGCGCAGAGCAACATTGAGCATTCGTATCCGCACTGCTGGCGCTGTCATAACCCGGTTATCTTCCGGGCGACCGAGCAGTGGTTCATCTCCATGGAATCGGCGGTTGAGGACAGCACGCTGCGTCAGCGCGCGCTCGATGAAATCAAGAAAGTGAAATGGATTCCCGCGTGGGGCGAAGAGCGGATCAGCAACATGATCGCCACGCGTCCGGACTGGTGTATCTCGCGCCAGCGCATATGGGGTGTCCCGATTGCCGTCTTCTTCTGCGAAGGCTGCGAGAAATTGCTGGACTCGAAAGAGGCTCACAAGACCGTAGTGGACTTGTTTGCCCGCGAAGGCGCGGATTCATGGTACCTGCGCGAAGCGAAAGACATTCTACCTGCGGACACAGCGTGCGCTTGTGGTGGCACAAGCTTTCGCAAAGAGACCGACATCATCGACGTATGGTTTGAGTCCGGATCAAGCCACGCCGCGGTGCTGGGCCACGAGCCTGGATTGCCCTGGCCGGCGGACCTGTATCTCGAAGGCGGAGACCAGTATCGCGGATGGTTTCACTCTTCCCTGCTCGTTGCCGTAGGCACACGCGGACACTCGCCCTACCGCGCCGTCGCCACCAATGGTTGGACGCTCGATCCCCAGGGCAAGGCAACGTCAAAGTCTTTGGGCAATGGAATTGATCCCGTGGACATCGCCAAGCGTCTCGGCGGCGAGATCATCCGCTTGTGGGTGGCCTCGGTCGATTTCCAGGAAGACGTGACGGTATCGGAAGCCTTGATGCAGCAAGTCGCGGAGAACTACCGCAAGGTGCGCAACACGTTCAAGTACATTTTGAGCAATCTGCCGGACTTTAATCCCGTGCTGCACGCCGTGAAGTTCGACGATATGCAGCCGCTGGACCAATACTGGCTTATGCGCACCGCGGAGATGAATGACCGCGCAAGTGAATGGTACGCCAACTTTGAGTTCCACCGCATCTACCATCAGCTCAACGAGTTTTCGGTGGACCTGAGTAAGGAATACATTGACGTGCTGAAGGACCGCCTCTACACATCAGCGTCCAACTCACGCGCTCGGCGCTCGGCGCAGACGGCCATCTGGCGTATCGGCGAGGCGTTGGTCCGGCTGGTGGCGCCTATCATGTCATTTACCTCCGAGGAGGTCTGGGAGTTCCTTCCCAAAGTGGACGGACGGCGCGAGAGCGTGCATCTGGCTCACTTCTCCAATGGCGATGACATCACGGGCGGAACTGCCGATCAGGAGCGTAGCGAGCTTTTGCGAAAGGATTTTGACTCCTTGATGGCTGTGCGGGACCAGGTATTGCAATCGCTGGAAACTGCGCGCAATACAAAACTTATTGGAAGCTCACTGGAAGCCGTGGTCATGATTCATGCGCCAGAGAGTCTATTTGAAGTACTGGCTCGATATCGCCAGGACCTGCGTTTCCTGCTGATCGTCTCCGGGCTTGAGGTGCAACCTCTGCCTACAGGGAACGGAAACGCCCCTTTGCGCGTAGAAATAAGCAGAGCGCCGGGGAGCAAGTGCGAGCGTTGCTGGAATTATTCCACGCAGGTGGGCACGAGCGAACGTTATCCGACTGTGTGCGAGCGTTGCCTGGCGGCACTCGCGGAAATCGAGCAGGAGCAGCCAGCATAAGAGATTGCTATACTGAGGCAAAGGTGGGTAAACCACGGCGCGAGCTGTTGTCTTAACTTATGCGCAAGTATCACATCCTAATTGCGGCGCTGGTAGTAGTCCTGGACCGCTTTACAAAGAGCCTGGTGGCGCAACGCATTTCTTTGCATGACAGTGTGGACGTGATTCCCGGCCTGTTTCGCCTGACGCACGTACAGAATCCTGGTGCTGCGTTCGGATTGTTCTCCGAGTCATCCTCCGAGTGGAAAGTCGCCATGCTTATCCTGTTCTCGGTTGCTGCACTCGCGGTGGTGTCTGC
Organism: Acidobacteriaceae bacterium; assembly: GCA_003140235.1. Taxonomy (GTDB): domain Bacteria; phylum Acidobacteriota; class Terriglobia; order Terriglobales; family Acidobacteriaceae; genus Angelobacter. The sequence goes on along the minus strand of PLJN01000112.1, from coordinate 43,462 downwards.
GCTGCTCTGGAAGAATGGGAAAGCCATGAACGCCACGGCGATTGCCCTTTCGCTGGTCTTTGGCGGAGCGCTGGGTAATCTTTGGGACCGCGTGCTGAGCGGCCGGGTTATTGATTTCCTGGATTTTTATATTGGCTCGCATCATTGGCCGGCGTTTAATGTAGCGGACAGCGCTATCGTGGTCGGCGCGCTGCTGCTGCTCAGTGAGATATTTCTTGCGCCACATGAGGAAAAAGAAAAAGCTGTCAGCCAGTAGACACTGCCTTTTCTTGAATTCTGACGTGTTTAAAAACATGTGAGTCTTTCACAAACACGCCATGGCATGACTTCATCGTCAATTCACCCCAGCTCACTATTTGTGAAACATGCTTTAGTCGCGGGGATACAGCAGGCGATACATCACAGCGTTCCTCATAACGGCTTGCACGTATTCACGCGTCTCGGTAATCGGAATGGATTCGACAAATTCGTCAACGTCTTTAAAGTCCCCGTTCCTGCGCCAGGTGTCAACCCGTTCCTCGCCGGCGTTATACGCAGCCAGCGCGTACTCAACCTGACCGTTGTAGTGCTCCACCATGTACCGGAAATAACGCGTCCCTAATTGCAGATTGACGCTGGGCACAAACAGGTCGTTCTGCGTGAACTGTTTCATCTTGGTCTCGCGCGCCAGACTCTTACCGACCTTGGGAAGCAGTTGCATCAGGCCCAAAGCGTTGGCGCGTGAAACTGCACCCGGATTGAATTCCGATTCCTGGCGAATCAGCGAAGCGACCATATAAGGATCAAGCTGGTTCTGTTGCGAGTCTTTGCGCAGATCGTCCCAGAACGGACGCGGGAACAGCCCTTGCCACACCGGCCGGGGAATCTGATTGATCTCGGCGGAAAAATATCCGGGGATGGCGCGCTTGAGAGTTTCAATGGACCGGGCGTAGCTGCCGGCGTCTTGATAAATCTGCGAGATTGATTCCGCCTGCCATGAATTGCCGCCCGAGGCGGAAGCCTGCAATTCCTTGACCGCAAAATCATAGAGCGCGGCGTTTGCCAGCAATTGGGCCTTCTGCGCGCGCACGTTTCCGGCAGGCACGTCCCAGTTCTGCGGAGGCCTCACCGGCCCCGGCAGTTTGGCCAGGACAAGAGAGCCCGCTGCGCTTTGCGCTCCCAGGTTATTGAGATGATTGCGCCCGAGGTTGGCGTAGTAGTAATAACGAAAACTGTCGACCAATTTCTGGTAGTACGCCCGTGCTAGCGCTTTATTGCCGTCTTCTTCGGCGATACGGCCGCGCCAGTAGATGGCCGCCGGGACTTCTGCCGACGAAGGATAAAAATCGAGCTGCTCATCGAACAGGCGTCTGGCATCATCCTTCTTGCCCATGCGGTAGGAAAGCCATGCCACCTTCCAGTGCGCATTCGGTGAGAGACGGCCGTTCCGCTTGCGCTGATAAATCTCGGCATACCAACGAGCGGCGGTTTCAAAATCCCGTTTCAGCAGATAGGCATTGCCGGCGGAAAGCAGTGCTTGCTGCAACCAGTCACTCTCGGGAGCCAGCGTGCGTAGTTGTGAAATTCGTTCAGCCTGGAGATCGTGATCATCTTTCTCACGGGCAATCTCCGCAAGATAGTAGAGTGCCTGGGCCCTGGCTTCAGCGCCGCTGCTGGTGTTGCGCAAGATGCTTTCGAAAAGATGCTGGGCTTCGTCGCGCCTTTTCGCGTGATACAAAGCGCCGGCATACTCCGCCTGCAGTTGCGTCAACTCCGCGACCGGAGCGCGTTCGACGAGAGGGCTGTACTCGGCGACCGCCTGCGGATATCTCTTCCCTTTCAACAACAGCCCGGCGCGTAAATGGCGCTGCGCAAAGGTCCCGACGGGCTGGGCTTCACCCAGCGAGCGCAGTTCCGCGGCGGCAGCTTCAGCTTCTGGGAACAGCGGCATCTCAAAATAAATGCGGCGAAATACCTCAGAGGCTTTGGCCTTTTCGCCGGAGCCTGCATAGGCCCGACCCAGCATAAGTTCCGTGTCTGCGCGCAACGGGTCACGACGCTTCTCCACATACGCGGCCGCCACCCGCGGTGATCCGGTTGCGGACAACGCACCGGTATAGAGTAACGCGGCTTCATGAAGATAGAGTGAGTCAGGATATTTTCGCTCAAAGCCTTCCAGAACTTTGAGGACGTTAGCCTGATCATCGGAATCGTGATAAGCCAAAGCACGCAAATAGTCGAGGTAGTCCCCCAGCAGCGGACTCACACTGCCGGCATTCTGCCAGGCTGCCTGGGATTTCACGTAGTCCTTGTCGAGGTAATGCGCATAGCCCAGCACCAGCCAGGCGAGTGGTCCGGCGTCATCTTTCTGATGATTGCGGGCGTAACTTTCAATTCCGGCGTAGGCTTGCGGAGTGCGATTGGCCAGAAGCTGCTGCGCCATCGGCTTCAACTCTGCCGAAGCAACAAATGCGCGATTCAAGTGCTGGAGTTTGGATGAAGGCGCCGGCTTGCGCGAAGGGGATTGCTTCCCGCGCGTCTGGCCGGAACCACTGGCCACCAGGAGAAACAACAAAAAAGCGAATGAAAGACTTCGGACTGCCACAGATTTAGTTAGTGCGGAAAACCATCGCCCATAAGCGATACATCATTGTCCGCCAAAATGCGAATTAACTCCTCCGTAAAATGGTCGACGGAAGCGGCCGGGGTCGCACCGTAGCGCTTGTCGTAACTGGCGCGGCTCTTTTCGATATCGTCTTTCAGCCGCGCATACAGGTCGCTGGCTTGCGTGCCCGCTTCCACCTTGGGGCCGTTGTACAGCTTGATCTCTTCCACCAGCAGCTTGGCAAAGCGCTTGGCCTTCTTGTGGACTTCAACCTCCGCCGGAGGCATTGGCGGCGCGACCACCTCTGGTACTGCGCTTGTGGTCGCCGCCTGAGCTTCGTCACTTCCCCCTGGAGCGGCTTTCCGCAACGCATTCAGTTCGATCCACAACGCCGTAACCTGGGTCAACAGTGAAAGTGCGTGGGNNGCCGTAACCTGGGTCAACAATGACAGCGCGTGGGTGTCCAGAGTTCCCGGGGCGGACGCTCCGCGATCGGCATAGAGAATAGCGGCCACTTTCTGCTTCACCACGAGTGGCAGGACCAGACAAATTCCGTCCACTGGCGTTCCCAGTGCGGCGGCAAATCCGTCGTCGAAGTCTTGCGTTGTGCCGTTCACCGGGATACGGTCTTGAATTGCCTGGGCCACCATACCGGCCGACGTATTCAGGTTGAAAGTCTTGATGGAATCATTCTTCTCAAAGCCCATGGCCTGCCAGCCCGCGATGGACTGGCCTTTCACAACAAACAAAGCAACGCGGCTGGCGAATCCGGCCGCGCCTTCGAGAAGCCGGCGAAGGATTTCCGCCTGCGAACTGGTCTCATGGATGGCCGCCACGGCCGCGTTCAGAAGTTCCATGGGCACGTCCGCTGCCGCCGTCAGCGACTCGATCTCATCAGCCGCCTGGCGGGCAATTTGCGCGCGCAACCGAGGCAGGCTGGCCTCAAGAACTTCGGCTATTGCGTCTTCGATAATGCTCTGGATATCAGTGGGACTTGGCATCAGTGGTCGCGGCGACTCTACGCTAGTTACTTTCTAATTATAGGCTTACAGATTACACCATCCGGCGATAACGAGAGTGAATGCACCATTGTCAAACGCGGTACCTCGCTGCCTGGACTTCCGCTTGGCAACCGCCGCACGGCGGTGTGTATAATTCCCTTATATTCCCGCAGTAATCCTCAATTCCTGAACGTACGTCAATTACGTCAATAAGGAGACAACACATGTCCAGCACTCCGTCCGCCGTTCCACCCGCAGCGCCGCCTAAGAAGTCAAATGTCATTTTCTGGGTCCTGGGAATTTTTGGGGGACTCATTCTCCTCATCGTCCTGGCTGTGGTTGGCGCTGGCTTTTTCGTGATGCACAAGGCCAAGCAAATGGGCTTTGATTCCGAGCTAGCGAAAAAGAACCCTGGCCTGGCCACTGCCAAGATGTTGGTCACGATGAACCCTGATTTGGAGATAGTCTCCAGCGACGATTCTGCGGGAACGATCACCGTCCACAACAAGAAGGACGGCAAGACTCTCACCATGAAATTTGATCCGCAAAAGAAATCCATGGTGGTGGTTGATGAGAACGGGAAAGAATCGACAGTGAAGATTTCAGGAGGCGGAAGTTCAGCCAGTATGGAAGTGAACAGCCCGGAGGGTTCAGTCAAAATCGGATCCGGTGCGGACGGGCCGCCGTCGTGGGTGCCGGTTTATCCCGGATCTACTCCGCAGAACACCATGTCGATCAATGAGAACGGAAAGCGGAGCGGCACCTACTCTCTGGTCACCCAGGATTCGGTTGACAAAGTGCTGAGCTATTACACGGACGCACTGAAATCAAACGGGCTCAGCGCTTCAACTACAACTTTTAACTCGAACGGCAAGACCGGCGGCTCAGTCACCGGTGAGGACACCGGTCGCAGCGTGGGGGTAATTGTGAGCTCTGAGAATGATGGCACGCACGTTGCGGTGACCTTCGGTGAGAAAAAAGCCGCGCAGTAACTGATCAGGATTCGCGTCTGGCGGCTGGACGAAACGGCCGCCACCGCGTTCCTGAGAAATTTCATCCTCCGCCGTACTTGCCCCGCAACTCCCTGCTCTCAAGTCCTAAAAGAAACAAGGCGCCCTTGCGAGCACCTTATTTCAACCAATTCCAACCAGGAGGTTTTGAGCCTTATCGGCTTGATACAAGAAACCCGGAGGTACCACAGTAGTTGCGCTGTATTCCGTAATAATTGCCGGGCCGCGGTAGACTCGGCCTGGGCGTAAATCTCCGCGCGGTAATATCTGTGTTTTCAATGTTTTGCCGCCAAACAGCACTTTGGTGCTACCTGTTTTCAGCTTACCCGATGGGCCTTCAATTTCCATTTCTGACAACTTTTCCGGCGAAGCGACCCGTCCCCGCAGGCGTAGCGTGACGATTTCTATCTCCCGGTCGCGACTGCTGTAGCCATAGCGCCTTTCGTGCTCGGCGTGGAAGCGGGCGAGCAGGTCATTCCCGAAAGGCAGATTGAGCTCGTACCCTTGCCCGCGATAACGCAGGTCGCAACTGCGTTCGAATACGACTCTTCCCTTCCAGTCTTCTTTTTGCAGTTCGATAGCGATCGTTCGTTGCAGCTCGGAATAGATGCCCTCCAAATGTTTGCGCGGCAGCGCCTTCACTCGTAGCAACACGGTGCGCGAGTGGTCTTTCACCACGTCGCTGATCAATATCCCCAGCGCGGACAGCGCGCCGGGATAAGCGGGAACGATCACGCGCGGCATCCGCAGCGCCTGCGCCAGATCGCACGCATGCATGGCTCCTGCGCCGCCAAATGCCACCAGCGCAAATTCCCGGGGATCATACCCGCGTTCAATCGAGACCACGCGGATGGCCTTCTCCATATTGGCATTGACCACGCGAACGACGCCTGCGGCAAACTCCTCAATGGAAAGCCGGCTGCCATTTTCTTTCAGCCATTGCGTCACAATCTTTCTTGTCCGCGCGAGGTCTAATTGAAATTCGCCGCCTAGAAAGTGGTCGGCGGGCAGTCGTCCCAGCAGAACGTTGGCATCAGTGACGGTGGGCCGCTCGCCCTTCCCATAACAGATAGGACCAGGATCAGCGCCCGCAGACTCCGGTCCCACACGCAGAGCGCCGCCGGCATCAAAGCGCGCTATGGATCCTCCACCCGCGCCCACCGTGTGAATATCCAGCATCGGCACGCGCACCGGCAGCCCTGCGACTTCCGCTTCATTCGTGGCGCTGGGATTTCCGTCAACCAATGCAACATCCGTGGAAGTCCCGCCCATATCAAACGTGATGATGCGTTCCACACCACTGCGCCTGGCAACAGCCGATGCTCCTACCACGCCGCCGGCCGGTCCTGAAAGCACTGTTCGCACAGGTTGTTCGGCGGCTGTGGCAAGAGCAGTAATACCTCCACTCGACTGCATCACAAAAATCAAAGACTTCTTCTTTTCGCCAGTGCGCTCCTGCAGCCGATGGAGATACTTCTGCATCACCGGCTGCAGGTATGCGTTTACAAGCACGGTGCTCGCACGCTCATACTCGCGGAACTCGGGAAGAATCTGATGCGAGACGGACACCGGCACATGCAGCTCGCTCAGCGCCAGCGCTACAGCGCGCTCGTTTTCCGGATTGGCGAATGAGAAAAGCAGTGACAAAGCAATAGCTTCCGGCTTCTGCGCTTTGATCTGCCATGCGAGTGAACTTAGTGCTTCACTGTCCGGGTAGCGCAGGACTTTGCCTTCGGCAGACGTCCGTTCTTCCACGCCAAAGCGCAATTCCGGCGGAGCCAGGGACGGATCTTTCTCGAAGAAAAAATCGTAAAGCTTTAGGCGGTGCTGGCGTCCAATCTCAACCGAGTCTTCAAATCCCGCCGTGGTTACGAACGCAACGCGCGCTCCTTTGCGCTGCAACAGCGTATTGGTGCCTACCGTGGTCCCATGCAAGATCACAACCTCTTTGCCTGCCGGCGCAATCTTGCCTACTGCTTCGGCGATGGCTTGTGACGGGTCAGACGGCGTCGAAAAAAGTTTAAGAACACGAAGGACGGAACGATCGAGCCATACACAGTCCGTGAACGTGCCACCACTGTCGATGGCAATCCTGAGAGGTTGGTGGCTGGCCATGCGGCTATCTCACAAGCTCACTTAGAGTGAGCCCACGCGCGCCGACTAAAAAGATGAGTGTGATCATGAAGAAAGGAGCCCGGCGATTTTACCATGCTGGCGCGGCTTGAATTTGCAGTACAGTCGCTACTTGCCGGTGTAAATTACACGCCATATGGACTGAGAGCCATCATCGCTAACGAAGAGCGAACCGTCGTGGCCTACGGCAACGCCAACGGGGCGCCCCCATACTTCGCCTTTCGCCGTGGTAAAGCCGGTCAGGAAGTCTTCGTATTCACCGTTTGCGTGTCCGTTCTTGAGAGGCACGCGGATTACTTCGTAGCCAGTCCGCTTTTTGCGGTTCCAGGAACCGTGCTCTGACGCAAAGATGTCGCCACGATACTCGGCGGGAAACTGGCTCCCGGTGTAAAAAGTCATCTCCAAGGAAGCAAAATGCGGTTGCAGTAGAACATCGGGCGTGATGACTTTGTTCTTGAGCTCAGGATGCTTACCTTGATGTCGCGGGTCCCATGAGCCGCCCATGTAGAACCAGGGCCAGCCGTAGAATCCGCCGTTCTGAAGATGAGTAATGTAGTCCGGAGGCAGGTCGTCTCCCAATCCATCGCGCTCGTTGACCGATCCCCAAAGCTCTCCCGTGGTCGGGTTGGTCGCGATTCCGACGGCATTGCGAATACCGTACGCGTAAACGCGACCGCCTGATCCATCAGGATTGAACTCCAGCACGTCAGCCCGGCGGTCTTCGCGCGGGTTGTTATCAGTATCGTCATTGTTGGAACGTGAACCCACGGAGACATACATCTTCTGGCCCTCGCGAGAGAAAGCGATATCTCGCGTCCAGTGTCCGCCGCCGGTCAAGCGTCCACCACCGGGCAGGTCCGGGACGATGACTTGTTGCGGGCCGCGCGCTTTCGTGTCTCCATTTCTATATGGAAAACGCACAACCGAATCGGTATTGCCGACGTAGACCCATTGTGGGTCTGGTCCCGGCGGATAGAACGCAATGCCAAAGGGCATCTTGAGACCGCTGGCGAAGATTTCAGTTTGTGTGCTGCACCGTTTTTGTCTGCGCCACGGAAGACCTTTATATTGCCGGGAGCACTTTCAGCAAGAAAGACGTCGTCATTCGGCGCGGTGCGAATCAATCGCGGATTATTCAAGCCAGTCGCGTATAAATCCACTTTGAAGCCGGGAAGAGCTTTGGGCCAGGCGTCCGCAGGACGCGGAATAATCGCTGCCATGTTCGTTGCCGATTCCGTCATGAAAGGCGGCGGAAGATCAGCGACCGTAATCTTATGAAAGATGCCGGGCTGCTCTGTGCTGTAATCACCAAAGGCAGCCTTGCCGGTAAGCACTTCGCTTCTTTGATCGTTAGCAGCGGGATCGTTGACGCCGGAGCCTGCGCCGAATGCGTGCGCTGCCAACCACAGGCCAGTTGCTGAAGCAACAAGGAGAATACCGAAGCGGAGAAATTTCATAATCCGGGCACCTTTCAAAACAAAAGTATGGATACCGTTCTCCGCTATAGTCTCTTGCTCATTAGCAGAGCGTCAAGCGAGTCTAGGTAGTATCGCGGCAATCTTTTCAATGTTGTGTAGCCGTGTTTTTTATAGAAGGCAATCGCTGCCGTATTGTCTTCCGCGACTTCCAGCGCGACATGATCGCAGCCAGCGGCCTTCAGCTGCTCTTCCGCCTGCGTCAGGAGGCTCGCGCCCAGCCCGTGGCGTCGGGCTTCCGGCAAGACATCGAGCGTGATGATATGCCCCATCCACTGGCCTGCGCCGCGTGAACGAAAACGGTCGGCGATTACGAACCCCGCGATTGTGCGTGCGTTCTCCGCAACAAGAGCAATGGCGGTTGGCCGTCCCAGGAAATGGCGCAATTCTTCTTCGGTATAGGCAATCCCTGGGACGAAGCAGATCAGGTCTACAGCGAGCAACTTCTTGAAATCCTGCTCCCGGTATGCGCGCAGTTTCGTCACGGCAGCAATCAGAACTGACTCAGCTTGGCTTCTTGGAGGTTTTCTTGCGGCAATCTTCGCAGACGCCGTAAATCTGGAAGTTATGGCGGGTGGCTTCAAAGTGATACTTGCGGCCGATTTCCTCTTCCAGCTTGCGGACTTCCGGAGAGAAAAACTCAACTGAAGCTCCGCAGTCCGTGCAGACCATGTGATGATGGCTGCGCCGGTTGAATTGGTGCTCGTAACGCGACATGCCGTCAGGAAACGGAACCGCGCTGGCCAATCCGCACTCCGACAGCAACTTGAGCGTTCGGTAGACGGTGGTGAATCCGATTTTGGAATCTTTCTTGCGCACCAGCCGGAATAACTGGTCGGTGGAAAGATGGTCGCGGGTCTCGAGAAACGTGCGCAGGATGGTGTCCCGCTGTTCTGTGTGCTTCAGCCCTACGCGCTTGAGATGGTTAAAGAAAATATCCTGCGCTTCGCGCATGGCTTCGCGCGTCGGCGGTGCGTGGTCGTCAATGCGGGTTTGCAGCATGGCGCAGAGAAAATGAAATTGAATTTCATTTTCAGGGTTCAACACCATCCTACCATCCCGCAGCCGAGTGTCAACGCAGGGCTTGGTGGCGCGCCAGCCGCGGATGTTTGTGGTCTCACGCTTCATCCCTTAGAATCGCAATCTTATGGTTGCACCTGTGGTCACTCCTTCCGTTGTCCGTCCCCGCAAGAAGCGCTGGTTACGGATGATTGCTGTCACCCTGTTGTTGCTCCTGGTCATTGCCGCAGCTGGAGCGTGGGGATGGTTTTATCACGCTACGCATTCTTCCCTGGCCCAACTCGATGGCTCAATTGCTGTTCCCGGCCTTCAGTCGCCTGTGTCGGTTGTCCGCGATGCCCACGGCGTGCCTCACTTGACTGCTGCCAGCCTCGAAGATCTTTTTTACGCGCAAGGATATGTCACGGCGCAAGACCGCCTTTGGCAAATGGATATGTCGCGGCGTTTCGCTGGCGGTGAATTGTCGGAGATTCTTCCCCCGACCAAGCCGCCAGCGCCCAAAGTGTCCCGGGTGACAGGTGTTGCCCGGCCGAGTCCCACATTGCTGGACCATGATAAGCAGCAGCGTATCCTGCAATTGCGTGCAGTCTCAGAGCGCGTGGCTGCGCAGCTTCCGCCACGCGACCGAGCTTTTTTTGAAGCCTATACCCGCGGCGTCAATGCGTACATTGACCAGCATCGCGAGAATCTCCCGTTCGAATTCCGTGCCCTAAGCTACGCACCCAAGCCCTGGACCGTTGCGGATTCCGTGCTGGTCGGCATAAGCATGAGCCAGCTGCTCAATCCTCAATATGACACTGAATATTGGCGCGAGAAGATTGGGGCCATGCTGTCGCCGGAACTGATGGCTGACCTTTATCCTGCGAGTTCGTGGCGTGACCGCCCGCCGGGAAGCACAGCGGCGAATCCAGGAGCCGGAACCGTTGATCCAGACGAACCGCCGCCGGACAGCCCACCAAATGATGAGAAGAGTCGAATGGGCAGGCCCAGCCGGCAAATCGACGAATGCGAGTCGTGCGTCCCCGGATCGAATAACTGGGTGGTGTCCGGTGCGCACACGGTTACGGGAAAGCCGCTGCTCTCCAATGACATGCATCTTGGCCACTCACTGCCCAGTACGTGGTATGAGGTGCATCTGCATTCCGGGGATTTCAATGTCGAAGGCTTCAGCTTGCCCGGGATGCCGTTCGTCGTCGTTGGGCACAACCAGCGCATCGCTTGGGGATACACCAATCTAAATCCTGACGTGCAGGACCTGATGGTTGAGAACTTCAATTCATCCGGCGAATACGAGACTCCAACCGGCTGGCATAAATATGAAGTAGTACATGAAATTATTCGCGTAAAGAAAAGACCTGACGTGTCTTTGGATGTTGACATCACGCGACACGGGCCGATCATTTCAGACCTGTTTCCGGGAGAGACTCGTAAGATTGCGCTCCAGTGGCTGGCCTACGATACCCAGAGCATCAGCATTCCCCTTTTCGATCTGGACTCAGCCCAGAACTGGCAGGAGTTTCAGCAGGCACTCTCCAGGTTCGCTACGCCGTCGCAGAACGTGGTCTATGCCGACGTTGACGGCCACATCGGCTACCAGGCCATGGGCTTTGTCCCGGTACGTGCATCGGGCGACGGAACTGTACCGGTCTCCGGCGCGGACGGCAAGCATGACTGGACTGGCTATTTGCCTTTCGATAAGCTGCCCAGCGTCTACGATCCGCCGTCGGGCATCATCGCCACGGCCAATTCGCGCATTACGCCCGATGGCTATCCCTATCTGCTGGCCACGCAGTGGTTCTCTCCGTACCGCGCAGAGCGCATCTACCACGTACTGGAGTCAGGCAAGAAATTTACGCCGGCGGACATGCTGGCCTTGCAGACCGACATCACATCTGAATACGACCGGTTCTTCGCCAACCATTTTGTTTACGCGATTGACCACAGTGCCAAAGCCACCGACCGCACACGCAAAGCCGCCGACGTAATGCGGGGCTTTGATGGCCGCATGTTGGCCGAATCGGCTGCGCCAACCATCACAGTCTCTGCCCGTCGCGCTCTATGGAGACTGCTGCTGGAGCCCAAACTGGGCGCGAACTGGCTGGACTACCAATGGTCGGAGTCTGCGGCTGCCCTTGAGAACATAGTCCAGACCCAGCCCGCGCGGTGGTTGCCTCCCGGGTGCGCCAACTTCGACGATCTGCTGACGCAAGCCGTCGAAATCGCCATTACCGAAACGCCCGCCGACCTGCAGTCATGGAAGTACGGCCAGGAATATCCGGTGGAGATTAATCACCCGCTGTTTGGGGGCATTCCCGTTCTGAATCATTGGTCTGGGCCGGGAGTGCATCCGCAATCAGGCGGGAGTTACACGGTGAAGCAGGTTGGCAGACGCTTTGGTCCGTCCGAACGCATGACCGTGGATTTTTCGAATCTCGACGGATCTACGTTCAACATCGTGATTGGCGAGTCCGGACAAATCTTCAGCCCTTACTACATGGACCACTGGGACGCCTGGTATGGGAACAAGACTTTTCCGCTGGCCTATTCCGACGCGGCCGTACAGAGCGCCAAGACGCATGAGCTGACGTTGCTGCCGACAAAATGAAGGCCTCGCCGATAGCGAGGCCTCCAAGAAGAAAAGATCAGCGTGCTTACTGTCTAGCGCTTGGCGACGCGAATCTCCGCTCGTTCTGCCTTCAGTTGGAATACTTCTTCCAGCTTTTGTGCCTTGGCGGTGATGCCGGGTTTCTGGTCCTCGATCCTGCGATACGCGTGCAAGGTCGCCGGCTTGTCCTTCAAGAACAGGTCAGGAGCGGCCTCGGTTATATCGAGAACCAGGGTAACCGGTTTGTGAGCGTGCTGTTCTTTCCGGTCTCCGTGGGCGATCACGCCTATCGAACCGACGAGGATCCTGCGTTCACCGCGAGTGGCAAATACGTCGAAGTTGCCACTAATGCCGGACGGCAGGGTTACGCCACGCAGCACCAGCACGACTGGTGAACTCGCGCGGGCCGTCTGAATGACCGTTTCCCTCACCTGTTCCGTGACCCTTAGCCAGGGCCCTGGGTCTGGATCGGGCAGGCAACAAATCAATTCGCACTGCAGAATCAGCCAAAGGGGCGGAATCACGAACCTTGGGCTCTTGTAGATGTAGCGCAGATTGTCTTTGTGATCGAGCACGTCCGCCGCGCTGATGGAAACCACATTCTGGTTTTCATCGTAAAACGACCAGCGCAGATTGAGGAAGGTGGAACTCGTTGGGTTCTTGTACGATGTTCCCGCTCCGCTGGCCAGATCGTTCCAACCGCTCCACAGTTTGTCGATGTTGCCATGATGGGCAAAGAACAGCGGATCGCGCGCCGCATATCCCAGGTTGCCCATATCTTCGAACGGATTTGCAGCCTGTCCGACGTCGACGTGAATGGTGCCGTGAGGATTAGCTTCCACGGCACCACCGCCAGAAGCGTCTCCGCCAAATGAGTCGAAATCCGTGAGCCCGTACAGAGTCGTGATGCGGGCGGTCGTGCCATCCGCAACGGGCAGGTTGCCACCGCCTGCCAGTCCCGGCCTGCGTTTGTTGTCCCACAACGAGTTGCCGCTACTTCCCGGCGACCTGTATGGGGTTGGCAGCGTGCGTATGTTTTCCCAGTCCCAGTACGGCAGGCGGAAATGGTCCATGTCGCCGACGAGTTTGCCGAGAATGCGTTCGTAATAGTAGAGGTATCCGCGATGCCACGGGAAGAAACTCCACGAACCATGAATGTCCGTGTTCAGGTTGTTGCATGAATCGCAGAACAAGGCGTGCATGTCCGCTTGCAGGACCCACGTCCGCTTGTCGCTGGCGGGTAAGGCGCGCAACGCGGCGTAGGCGCTCTGGAGTTTGGTGAGTTCCGCGGCAGAAAGGGCGCTGATGGATTTGCGCAGCACGATCGGCCGGGTGTCGCTGCCGGGAACAAAGTGCGTGCCTCCGGTGGGCGGCGCAGGACAGCCGCTGGGCGGGTCCTGCGCGAAAGCCGTCAAGGCGGTTAAAGTGCTGCTGGAAGTGGCGAGAACGGCGCCTCCAGCAAGGGACGCAGCGCCTTGCAAAAACCGGCGCCGGTTCAGGATGCTGATGGAATCGAATTTCATCTCAAATCCTCCGAATTAAATTGGGGTATCCCTTGACCCAAAAAACCTGGGGAACGGAGAATGCACTCTGCTCTTCTGGTGAGGGTGTTCGTAACTACGGGGGTGCAAGTCGCGACGCGTGACCAATTCGATCATTCGTCCAAGTGCTAAGAGATTACCACAGGAGAGGCCGGTAGTGGGTCAAAATGACCCACTACCAAAAGGTCGATTAGGGATCGATGAGGACGACGTCGAAGGCCTTGCCCACAATGTCAATGGGCGGATTCGTGGTGATGGCGGTGTCCGTGCTGGTGTCGAAGATATCCAATTCCCCGCCATAGCAGACGTAGACCACCGTCCGTCCGGTGATGGGCAGTATGCCCGTCACATCAAAATTTTGCCGGAAGGACGACACCTTGGGCATGACGACAGCGCCCGATGTAGTATTCACAATCGAGAGGCAACCCTGGGTCAAGTTAGTGAGTGGATCGGCAATCGCGGTGCAAGCGTTGGCGCCGATATACAAACGGTTATTGCTGGCCAGCACCATCTTTGTATGGTGGCCATTGGTGATTACGGTCGGAGCGCTGACCGCCAGTGTAGAAGTATTGATCGTTTGCAGGGTCCCGGTAGCCGAGGCCGGCGGCGTGCCAGCCACAAACAGGTTGGTCCCGTTGAGCAGCCCAACAGTGGCGCCAGAAACTGGGATTGTGGGCCCAAAAGTCGGAGCGGCGGGATTGCTAAAATTCACTCTTACCACGCTCGGTGGCAAAGTGCCGCCGCACTCGGTCCCGCAATTCAAAATGAAAGCCGAATTGTCGCTGGCATCGGCGGGATCGAAGACCGCGCTAAAGGGCTGGTTCAGGGGGAGGCCAACGACGACCTTTGCTGTATTGGTACCCGTGTCGATCACAAAAAAGCCGCCAGTATTCGGCGCCGCTAGAGTATTGGGATTATCGGAGAACGCCAGAATCTTGTGCTCGTTAGGGCCTTCCACCAGACGCGTAACCACGGGCAATCCCGTGATGATCTGGAGCCCGCCCGTTGTGGTGTTAAAGACAGCCACTTCTCCCACGTTGCGCATGGCTGCATAGGCGGTCTTGCCGTCTGTGCTGATGGTCACGTCAAACGCCTGGTCGCGGAGGTCGAGCGAGACTGTCGGCGCTTCGGTCACGTTGTTAATGGTCTGGATTGTGGGCCCGGTCCCGGCGGGAGCCTGCTGCATCACTACGGTGATGCCGGAGGCCGCCAGCAGCTTGCTTGCGCCGGCAATATTAAAGCCTTTGGTGTTGATTTGGTCTTTCTGGGCGTCCACAAATATGACCGTTCCAGCCGCCTGGTTGGAAAGCAGGACACGTTTCTTCAATCCCGTAAGAGGTTGACTGCCATTGGCGCTAGTGCTGCCTGAACCGGAACCGCCGCCGCAAGCAGCCAGCGTAGCCGCCAGACCGGCAGCGCACACTCGCAGGATGTAGGTCTTCAACTGTTTATCGATGAGTGCCATGTGATGAAGGGACAATTATACCAGAGCACCCCCCGGCCCTTGCCGGATGACCATTCGGGCTGCCCTGCTGTATTCTGGATTGCACAGACATGCCACACGACTTACTAACCCGGCTGAAACAAGGCCCCGTCCTTTGCGATGGCGCCATGGGGACCCTTTTCTATGCCAAGGGCGTCTTCATCAACAAGTGCTACGACGAGTTAAACCTGATCCAGCCTGACCTGGTCCGCAGTATTCATCAGGAATATCTGAGTGCCGGGGCGGAGGTGATTGAAACCAACACTTTTGGCGGCAACTCCTTCCGTCTGGCCCGGTACGGACTCGCCGACAAAGTCCACGAAATCAACCTGCGCGGCGCGCAACTGGCGCGCGAGGCTGCGGACGCTTTTAACTTGAANNGCGGCGCTGGTCGAAGGCGGCGTAGACGTCTTGATGCTCGAAACGTTTGGCTATCTGGAAGAGATCCATCAAGCCATTCTGGCAGCGCGCGAAGTGGCGCCGAACATCCAACTGGTTGCGCAGGTCACGATTGACGAAGAAGGCAATTGCCTGGATGGCGCCAGCCCCGAAACGTTTACCGCCAAACTTGCCGATTGGGGCGCGGACGTCATCGGCTGCAATTGCAGTGTAGGGCCGGTGGACATGCTGGAAGCGATTGAGCGCATACGCCGTCTTACGCCTCTGCCGCTCTCGGCGCAACCCAATGCCGGCATACCGCGCAATGTGGAGGGCCGCAACATCTACTTGTGTTCGCCTGAATACATGGCCAGCTATGCGCGCAAGTTTGTGGACGCCGGCGTGAGCCTGATTGGTGGCTGCTGCGGTACAACGCCCGAACACATCAAGGCCATGAAGGCCGCTTTGCGCAGCTCCAACGCCAAAGGCCGGACCAGCGGGTTCCAGGTGCTCACCGAGCGCAAGCGTGAGTCCGCTGTGACGCCACCGCCGATCGGCGAGCGCTCGGGGATCGGAAATAAACTGGCACTCGGCGAGTTTGTGACTCTGGTGGAGATTGTTCCGCCCAAGGGCGTTGACTTTCGGAAAGAAGTCGAAGGGGCGAAGTATTTAAAGGCGGCGGGAATTGACGCCATTAACATCCCGGACAGTCCACGCGCGTCCGCACGTATGAGTAATTTGGCCCTGTGTATTCTCATCGAGAAGTACGCTGGAATAGAGACGGTGCTGCATTTCACCTGCCGTGACCGCAATGTGCTCAGCATGCAATCGGAGTTGCTGGGCGCTTTCAGCACGGGCATTCACAACCTGATCTGCATTACCGGAGATCCGCCGAAGCTGGGCAATTATCCCGACGCAACCGCGGTCTTTGACGTGGATGCCATTGGCTTGGTCAATATCGTCCATAATCTGAATTTCGGGCTGGACATTGGCGGCAATCCGATTGGCACAGGCACCAGATTCCTGATTGGTGTTGGCGCTAATCCCGGCATCGGCAACATTGACGAGGAAATCCGCCGCTTCGCGTACAAAGTGGAAGCGGGCGCGGATTATGCCGTGACTCAGCCAGTGTTTGATATCGCGTTACTGGAGACGTTTCTGCGCCGCATTGAGCACTTCCGCATTCCTGTTCTCGCCGGCATTTGGCCGCTGGTCAGCGTGCGCAATGCGGAATTCATGAAAAACGAACTGCGGGTCTCAGTGCCAGATTCCATCACGGAGCGCATGGGGCGTGCGCCAAATGCTGACGCTGCCCGCGCGGAGGGCGTTCTGATTGCTCGGGAAATGCTCCATCAAGTCCGCGGACTCGTGCAGGGAGCACAAGTTGCGGCGCCTCTGGGACGGTACTCTTCCGCCATTGACGTGCTCGATGGACAAGGCTCGGCGACCGTAATGGTCTAAAGAAAAGTAATTCAGAGTAGAATCTCATTTGGAGTTTCCGACAAGTGCCAAAATTCGAAGATAGCCTCCAGCGCCTGGAGCAAATTGTTGACGAACTCGAGAAAGGCAATGTGCCACTGGAGCAGGCGCTGAAGCTTTTTGAAGAAGGCGTCAAGCTCTCCGCATCGTGCCGCGCAGAACTCGAAGAAGCGGAAGGCAAGGTTGAAATCTTGCTGAAGCAAAATGGCAAGCTGCAAGCCACGGTCTTTGACGCGTCCGCCGAGAAACCTCAACCCGCGGGAAAGAAATGATTTTCCTGAGCGTGGGCGAGTGCCCGGGGACCAGCTAGAACTCGCTCCGGAATTGTTATACTCACCTCCTCATGCTCAAAGAACTGCTCGAGCAGGGCCAGCGCACTATTGACCAAGCCCTCGAAAGGCTCTTGCCTGCGGCCACGCAGCAGCCGGAGTCCATCCATCAGGCCATGCGTCATAGTGTGTTCGCTGGCGGCAAGCGAGTGCGTCCCATTCTGTGCATGGAAGCCGCACGGATGGTCGCCGGCACCCTGCCCGAGGGAATCGAAGAGTTGGGCAGTGCTTTGGAAATGCTGCACACCTATTCGCTNNGCGCTCGACAACGACGATCTGCGCCGTGGCAAGCCAACCTGCCACGTGGTTTTTGGCGAAGCTTTGGCTATTCTGGCCGGTGATGCTCTCCAGACCCAGGCGTACGAAGTACTGGCCCGTCTCAAATGTCCGGCGGAAGCGCGGGTCAGGATCATCGAAGAGATTGCCCGTGGCACCGGGACGGTGAACGGAATGATCGGCGGCCAGGTCAAGGACCTGGAAGCCGAGCGCCGATGGCCTGACGCGGCTACGCTGGAATACATTCATCGCTCCAAGACCGGAGCGCTCATTACCTCAAGTCTGGTAACGGGAGGCCTTTACGCCGGAGGATCAACCACGGAAATCCAGCGTCTGCGCGACTTTGGACGCGCCATCGGACTGGCATTCCAGATCGTGGACGACGTACTGGATGTGACCCAGTCCTCCGAACAGCTGGGCAAGACGGCTGGCAAAGATACAGCTTCAGAAAAAGCCACATATCCCGCGCTGTTTGGGGTGGAAGAATCCATCCGCCAGGCGGATATTCTAGTCACGGCTGCTTGTAATTCGCTGGATTCCTTTGGAGAGAGGGCAGAAACCCTTAAAGACCTGGCTTTCTTCCTGATCCAGAGAAAGAAATAAATTCTATTCTGTTCTTGGCCAACGGCCTTAGTTTGTGTTAAGATTCGCGTCGCCTGATGGTACATGCAAAAGAAATCAAGTGGGCGGGTTGTAACCAATTCCGGCCTCATGAATCTTAGTACCGAACGAAAGTCGAGATACGATCAGGAACTCTCGGCGAAAAAAAGCAGAAAACCCACAAAGGAGACTCCTTAAAATGACGAAGTCAATGCGTTCACTGATAATCGGCGCTGCCCTATCTGGATTTGTAGTCGGCACGACTGCCATGGCGTCCACCACCAACACGGGCGACGATTCCGGAAAGAAAGTCAGCAAAGAAAAGAAAGAAAAACACGCCTGCAAAGGCCAGAACTCTTGCAAGGGCAAGGGCGGCTGCGGCGCCGACAAAGGCAAGAACGACTGCAAAGGCAAGGGTGGATGTTCCACCGATCCCAAGCACCCGATGCCCAAGTCCTAACTCGGGCTTCTATCGCTGTTTTGGGGGACCGGCACAACCGTCTGGTCCTCCATCTTTTTCTCCTGCATCGAATAAGTTATGCCTGCAAACCGCTTTAATGGATATACAGACTACGGCGTAGGCATCGGCCTGCGCATTCCCCATTACCAGCATATTTTTGAAAAAAAACCGGTCGTCGACTGGTTCGAAATCATCTCTGAAAACTTCATGGTAGACGGCGGCCGGCCGCTGCAAATGCTCGACCAGATACTGGACCAGTACCGCGTGGTGCAGCACGGCGTTTCCATGTACTTCGGCTCGGCCGAAAAGCTGAACCGCGAGCATATGCGCCGTCTGAAGACCCTGGTCAAGCGCACCAAAACACCCTGGCTCACCGACCACTTGTGCTGGGGCAGTGTCGACGGCCGCTACTCGCACGATCTTCTTCCCATGCCCTATACCTTTGAGGCAGCAAAGAAGACAGCGCAAAAAGTACGCGAGGTCCGCGATTTTCTGGAAGTCCCCATTTGCGTGGAAAACGTAAGCAGTTACGCCGAATACCACGTTTCTGAAATGACGGAGTGGGAATTCCTGAATGAAGTAGTGGAGCGCGCCGATTGCGGTATCCTGCTGGACGTAAACAACATTTACGTTTCATCGCAAAACCACAGTTTTAATCCGCTCGACTACCTGAACAGCGTATCCCCTGAACGGATCGCGCAAATCCATGTGGCCGGGCACTCCAAATTCGAAAAATACATTCTCGACACCCATGATCATCCGGTGCTTGATCCGGTCTGGAAGCTGTACGCCCGGGCTATTGAAATTGCCGGCCCTACCGCCACGCTGCTGGAGTGGGACGACCATATTCCATCCTTCGACGAAGTCCACGCCGAAGCGCTGAAGGCCAAAAAGTTCCTTCCCGCCGAAGGGACAAAGAAGACGGCCCATAGTGCGATCAACCCGCGCGCCGAGACGGGACAGTTCGCGTCTGAAAAGGTTGGGCTCTAATGGACCTGGAACAGCTCCAGCGGATCGTTCTCGGCGTAATTCAGCAGCCGCTGACCGCTTCTGAAGGGATGCGGAAGCGCACTCGTGACGGGAAGTCAGTCAAAAAGATCGTGGATGAGATCATCAAACCAAATGACCGGCTGACCTCGTTCGAACGAATTGAGATATACAACCGGGTCTATTGGTTCCGCATTCTGTCGTCTTTGGCGGAAGATTTTCCCGGATTGCGCGCCGTGATTGGCCAGGAGAATTTCGACAAGCTGTTGGTCGCGTATCTTCTGGATTGCCCATCAGAATCTTTCACCCTGCGCAACCTGGGGGACAGGCTGGAAGCATGGCTTCCGAAGCACCCGGAGTTTGCACCGAGGAAAGCACGCATGGCGCTGGATATAGTACGCCTGGAATGGGCTGATATTGACGTCTTTGACAGCGCTGAATTCCCCAGGCTGACGGAAGAAGACCTTCGCAATCTGGGAGAAGACCCTACTTTCCAACTCCAACCGTATCTGCGGCTGCTGGACTTTGAATACCCGGTCGACGAGTTCTTACTGAGCGTTCGCGCGAACGAAGATCCGGAAAGCGACATCGCCAGCAATGTGGTCACGGAGCTCGCAACGCAACGTGCCGGCAAGCGTGTAGCATTGCCCAAACGTNNGTCACGTCGCAGAGGGCGCACTCGTAGGCGAGTTGCGTGATCGAGCCTAGATTTATCTGGCCGTCCATCGCCAGGAGAACGCAAACTATTTCAAGCGCCTGAAACCCGAGGCCTTTGCTCTGCTCGTGGCCTTGCGCGAGGGCAAACCGCTTTCGCAGGCGATTGAGGATTCCGTAAACTGGAGCAACCGGTCGGTCCGGCACGTCACCGGACAGGTGCATGACTGGTTTGCCAACTGGTCCAGACTGGGCTGGTTCTGCAAGCAATCTGGAGAATGAGGTAGACAATGAAGACCATCGAGAATCTGTATGCGTTGTTTGTGCGCGTAGCCAAGTCGCTGCAGTCGCCCTTTCTGCTGTTCGTTCGGGTCTACTGGGGATACCAGTTGGCAGTGGCCGGCTGGGGCAAGCTCACCAACATCCCCACCACGATTGAGAACTTCACGAAGATGGGAGTTCCCGCGCCTGCTTTCAATGCGCATTTTGTCGGCGGTGTGGAGTTTGTGGGCGGGGTCCTGCTGATTCTTGGATTGGCATCTCGCCTGATCTCGGTGCCGCTCATCATCAATATGTTTACCGCTTTTGTGATTGCGGACCGCGATGCGCTGAAGTCGATCTTTTCCGAGCCTGACAAGTTCTACGGCGCCGCTCCTTACACCTTCCTGTTCGCATGTGTGATTATCCTGATCTTTGGCCCCGGTTTGTTCTCACTGGACACGCTGATTGCCAGGTATCGAGCCAGGCATGCGGCGCCGTAGTTAGTCCCGGCAGTACAATGAATATGGTTTGACCATAAGCTCTGTACTCTCGGGAACTCGCAAATGCTTTCTTCTTACGCTGCCGTTCCTTATTTTGGCCGTGGGTGGACAATCGACACCTGGAAACACAACACTGTTGGTTCCGGGCGGCAGGATTGACGTCACCCTTCCACAAGAGCAACTGACGACCGTCACTCCGAACGATTTACTCGACTGGGTCCGGACTGCGGCCAATTCAGTTTCCACGTACTATGGCCATTTCCCGGTTTCGCATCTGACTCTCCGTATTAGCGCCGACAATCGCTCCGGCGTGCACCATGGCGTTACGTATCCAAAGGGCGGCGGGTTGATCATGATTGCCGTTGGCCGGGACACATCGGTTTCCGACCTCAAGGACGATTGGACCCTGACCCACGAAATGATCCACCCCGCGTTTCCTAACATGGAAGATAGCCACCACTGGATCGAAGAAGGGATCGCAACTTATGTTGAGTCGGTGGCCCGAGCGCAGGTAGGCCAGTTGCCGGTTGCCACCGTATGGAAGCAATTCATCATCGACATGCCCAAGGGCGAGCCGGGGCCGGGCGATCAGGGTCTGGACAACACACACACCTGGGGACGCACTTACTGGGGTGGCGCATTATTCTGCCTGGTGGCCGACGTGCGCATTCGCGAACGCACTCAAAATCGAAAAGGGTTGCAAGATGCGCTGCGGGGAATCGTAAACGGCGGCGGCCGGATTACGGAGGATTGGGAAATTGAAAAAGCCCTGGCCATGGGCGACAAAGCAACCGGGACCACCGTGTTAATCGATCTGTACAAAGAAATGCGCGACCAACCAGCGCCGGTCGACCTGGACAGCCTCTGGAAAAAGCTCGGCCTTGGGATCAAAGACGGTCAAGTAGCGTTCGACGACAATGCGCCCGAGGCGGCAATCCGCAAGGCCATCACTACACGCAAGTAGTGGCCGGCGGATTCTAGTGCGCCCTCTTCCCTGCTGCCCTCGCTGGCGTAGCGCCAAACTTTACCTCCGTGGCCTCGAGTGTCTTGCCGACTGGCTTCGCATGAATCACCACGCGATCTCCCGGTTTAAGCGCGCTTAGCGTGGAAGGGTTACCGCCGTTAATGAATTTGGTCTGGCTGGTCACGTTCACGGTTTGCATGGTGTGGGTGGCTGATTCCACGGTGATCGAGCTGGCGCCGATGGTCTTGACTGTTCCCATCACGTGCTGCTCGCCTCCGTGGGCGTAAACCGTCGCCGTCAAAAGCACGCTGATGAAACACAGCGCAGCGATCTTTAGGTAAAGTGCGCTATTTCTTTGCTGGTTTGCCATTGAGAAATTTCTCCTCTTCTTTCTGTTCCTGCATCTCCGCCGGACTCTGGGGATTGAATTTCGCCATGTCCTGAAGTTCTTCCGGGGTGAGCCGCGGCAAGTGCCGGATGAAATGCACCAGCATCCAGCTATCGTGATCATGGTCCCCGGCGGACTCATTGCCCCACGCCGGCATGCCGCTCATGCGAATACCGTTGTGGATGATAAAATAAATCTCGCCATCGGTCAGCGACTGCGTGGCCGGCTCTCTCATGTCCGGCGCTTTGGGATAAAGGTTCCTGCCCACTTCCGTATCACCGCTGCCGTTGTTCGCGTGGCACACGGCGCAATGATCGGCAAAATGGCGGCGGGCTTCAATCAGCATATCCGGCGCAGGTTCCATTGGATTGCGCATGGCCTTGGCCGCAGACGGAATGGCCATGCGGCGTGCGTTGCCTGCCAGGATGGCTTCCACCCTGGTGGGTTGCTGGCGCGCACTAAACCCACTCGCCGACTTGAGCCACCACAACGCGATCGCGCCGATGGCTACCAGCACCAGAACAGCGCAGCCAATTTTCCTGGACTTCCCACTCATGAATGCGGCCCTCGCACGACAGAACCCACAGTTATCATCATACGCGTCATTTAGGAGCCGTTTTCTGCTGATGCGCTTCCGAACCGTAGTGAAAGCGGTAGCGGACCTCCACGAAGATTTCGCGCGGATTGTTATAGTGGAAGCCGCCAAACGTCTGGCTGTTATCGATCAGCAGGTGACGATTGGTCACGTTGAGGGCGGTAACAGAAATCGACAGTCTGTCACCAAAGGACTTGCCTACGCTCAAATCGCAAGTAGTGTGTCCGGGTAAATGGCTTGGAGCTGGTTGAGGAGCGCCGTTGGCGAAGCCCGAGTTGTAGGACACGTTGGCCGTCGCAAACGCCCGTCCGGGAAGCGTCACATCAAAGCCTGCGTCCAGCGTGTTTCTCTGGTCGTGGTCCAGCGTGAAGAAGCCAGCAGGAGAGCTGAAATCCGTGAGCCCGCCGCTGATCCCGCCCACACCTTGCGCGATCTGGTTTGAGTAAGCAAGATGCCCCTGGACCCTTCGCCACAGACGGGGCGAGCGAATCGTAAGCTCCCAACCACGGATCAGGGCCCCGCCAATGGTGAGAGGGAAAAAAATATTTGTGTTTCCTACCGAGCTGTGATCGAAGAAGTTTCTCACGTGGGTCCGGAAGGTGTCGGCATCAGCCAACCAGCCGCGAAACGGAATCGTGACTCCGAATTGCTGTTCCTCGTCCCGCTCTCCGTGCAGCGGAATGAAGCCCAGGTTATTGTTGGTCACGAGAGCAAGCAAAGGCCCGGAGGCTGTGACCAGCGGAGGCGCCTGGTAGAAGTCCCCATAGAATCCGCGAAACACCCAATTCAAGTGAGGAACTTGAACCGCTACTCCAATTCGCGGACTAGTCGCATTCTCCGCAAGCGAACCGGAGAAGTGTGTCTGGCGTACGCCTCCGATGATCGTGAGCCAGGGAGCCGGCTTCAACTTGTCCTGGATGAATACGGCTTGCAGGCTGCCGGAAACCTGCTCGGACTGGGTGAAATTGGACGTGGGAACTGTAGGGTCGATGATGCCAAACAATTCCTTGTCGTTTTGATGGAAACCATAGTAGCCAACCTGCGCTTCGTTTTTGGGTAGAGTCACATTGAACGTGGCCTGAGCGCCCGCATAGAGCGATGCGCGGTGAGTCGTGGTGCTGCCAGGAAGGTCGTTCGGATCGCCATCCAGATTGGCGCTGTTGTAGTGATAGAACGGCGAGACCATCAGCACTACCTTGCTGTTAAACGTGTGTATCCAGGATAAACTGGCGAAACTGTCGACCTCATGCTCGCCATCGGCTGCCTGGTCTCCGGGGGCCTTGGGGATCTGGTAGTAGTCGCGCCGGGCTGAGGTGACAACCCGAAACTGGTTCTTGGGGTCCGCGTTGAAGATGAGAGACGCAAAGCCGCCGTAACCATTCTCCGCATCGCGGTCGATCTGGCCGACCGGGGTTTGGATTCCCAGATTGCTGCGGTTGGCATTCACGCTTGCATAGTAGGCAACCCGCTCGGTGTGGCTACCGAAGTTGATTTGGTCGTTCGTCTGATAAAAGTTTCCCGCGCTCACAATCAGTTCGGCCTCATTGTTGCGCTCGAATCCGGTCCTGGGAACGATATTGAAGATTCCGTATGTGCGGTCTCCTTCGTCCGCCGCATAGCTGCCGCGCTGCATCTCGAGATAGTCCATGTCCTTGGGGTCTAGCTGCGGACCAATATTGCTCGCGATATTAGTGTTCGGAATTTCCACGCCGTCAATCAGCCAGCTTACCTGGTGTCCGCCGCGCACGTGCAATTGGTCATGGGTAACCACCGCCCCCGGCAGGAAATCAGTGATAATGGCCAGGCTGTTGGTGCGGTTCGCGCCCGGTGTTCGCTGAATGTCGTCGCGACCGACCAGAGTGGTCGGGGTGGCGGTATCCACGCTCGCAGTTTCCGCCTGGGCTGAAACCGTGACTGTCTGATTGACCGGCGCAATACTGAGCTGAAAGTGGACGACCGGTGTTGATCCGGAGACGACCGTGACCTTCTGCTGCGCAGAAATGAATCCGGTTTGCGTGACCGTAACGACGTAGTCTCCCACCGGCACCGTCATCAACGTAAGTTCGCCGTCGTCATTGGTTTGTCCCGTTTGCGACCAGTCGGATGTCGCCGATTTCAGTTTTATGGTCGCGCCGGCAACCGGACGGTGCTGTGGATCATGCACAATCGTCTTGACCGTCCCAAACATTGAGGCGTGTAAACTCAGCGGCGAAAGTATGGCCAGCGCTGCGATGATTCCCAGTAGCTTCCGATACATCGAATTTCCCTTTCCTGATTCCTGACTTCCCTGCTGCCGTGGCTGCAGGGAGCCTTGCCAGCGGATGACAGGAGCGACGGACCTACCTTGCGAGCGCCGGCCACCCTCGGAGTTTCGGCAAAGAAACCCGGCGCAGAAAACAGGGGCGCCGTCCCCTACAGAGAGAGAGAACACACACTTCAGTTACGTTTTCGCTTTAGGAGTGAACGGAAGGGGGGGCGCGGTCGGTGTGGGAAGAAAAACCGCGGCTCAGAAAAACAATATTGTGGGCCAGGACCTGGCCTTGTTCGTCAACTACGGCCAGAATTGTGGGCAGGGGGGCTAGTGCTGCATTCTTTCCGAAATTGGCCTGCACGCAGCAACAACAATCCATGGGGCAGTTCCCTGTTTCGTTGCTGCTGAATATGGAGGACTGCGGCGGAGCTTGCTCGGGCTGCGACTCGTTCGTGACTTGCATCTCCGCGCACTGATGGGTGTGCGTCACCGGAGCGCGATGGCACATCATCCGCGTCCCATTCGCAGCAGGGGGATTGGGCATGGCAGGCGACACCTGCGCGGCTAGCAGCGCGGCCATGGTCGTGATGAAAATCAGACGATGCATTGAGAACGGCAGAGACTGTAAACCGAGAAGCCCTCGAAAAGCAAGGGAAATAGGTTAGCTGGAACCGCTGCCCTCGGGTCCGCAGCGTCATAGAAAAGGGCGCGCTCGAGTGCATTCTCGAAGGCGGTTGCGAAAATGCTTGACTCTGGAATGCATTCCAGGGTTCATACTGACTTCATGAAGCCCGTAGCCCCTGGAAAGACGCTTCGTTCCGGAGCACTCGCGAAAGCGACAGGAATGAGCCCGGATACCATCCGGCATTACGAAAGAATCGGAGTTCTGCCGCCAGCTTTGCGGACAGAATCTGGCTACAGGGTCTATCCAGCGAGTGCAGTTGAGCGCGTGCTGGTGGTGCAACGTGCCCTGCGCATTGGATTCACTCTGGCCGAACTGTCAAACATTTTGCAAACGCGAGATGCTGGTGGCGCCCCCTGTCATAGGGTGTACGCGCTCACGGAAGAAAAGCTGAGTGCAGTCCAGGAAGACCTCAAGATTCTCAAGAAGGCCGAGAAGGACTTGAAAAAACTGCTTGCTGACTGGAAAGAGCGAATCCGGAAGGCAGGGCAAGGGCAGAGGTCCCATTTGCTCAACACGCTCACGGATGTGTTGGGCGGTTCGGCAAAGATTTCCAGCAAATTCCAAAGGAGAAATAAACCATGAAAACACTAGCAGCATTTTTGTTGTGCTTCGGACTACAACTGGCAGCACAAAACATGCAGTCGTGTCCGATGCATCAGGAACATTCAGGCAAATCAACCCACCAGGCCGATGTGGAAAAGAACGGCGATCAGGCCATGGGGTTTCCCCACGACAAAACAACCCACCACTTCCGTTTGTATGAAGACGGCGGCGCGATTGAAGTTACCGTCAACGATCAAAAAGACGCGACCAACCTGCAGGCCATTCGGTCTCATTTGACGCATATCGCAATGCTCTTTTCGAACGGCGACTTCGCGATTCCCATGTTCGTCCATGACCAGGTCCCGCCCGGCGTTTCGGTCATGAAGGAAAAGCGTGCCGTCATTTCCTACCAATATGAAGAAGTTGCCGGCGGTGCTCGCGTGCGAATCAAAACTGCGGATCCTGCTGCATTGAGCGCAATCTATGCTTTTCTTCGTTTTCAGATCGAAGACCATCACACTGGTGACATTCTCAAGGCCAACGGCCACTAGACACTGCATGCCCCATGTGAGACTGGTATGATTGATGGAAGGCGAACGGGAATGCTGATCGCAAATAGATTGTTCTGGGCGGGGAGAATTGCAGCGATAACGCTGGCAGCGATCTTTGTGTTTCAAATATGCTGTTTCGGACAATTCCCTGCGGACAATGTCACGATCACCATACCAACTCCGGATACGAGCTGCCACGATGAGTTGCCGCGCGCGCCGCTCTCCCCAACACCTGCGCACTCCTGCTGCTTACCATCACATTCGCAAAACGCAGTAGTAGCGACAAGCTATACTCCGCCGCACATTCTTGCGACTTGGCGGGATACTGAAGCGATTCAGCAGGCAACTTCGCTGGTATTCCCCACGACTGTTTCTGCCGAATTCACCGGCCCTCCCGGTGACCTCACCCTCCGAATCTAGACCTTAACGGTTTCTCCGTATTGCCGATGCTGGACCGTCTGGCGTGTCTCTGAGGCCCGCGACAATTCATTATTTTCTTACTACGGCCGCCCTGCGCGGCAGAAAAACACCATGAAGAAGTCAGTGCTATTGTTTTCTTTTTTCCTTGCAATTATTTTGCTGGGCGCGATACTGCCCGCAATCGCCCAACATGACCACTCCACCCATCAAGAACAGAGCGGTGCGCCTGCGAAACAGCCAGATCAAGAAGCAGAGTCGATGCAGCACGATCAGATGCACATGGAGCCGTCCACTTTTATTGATGCACTCCTGGCCCACGAATCATCGGGCACGTCCGTGGAACCGAATTCGACTGAAGTCCCGATGCTCATGACCATGAAGAGCAATTGGATGCTGATGCTCCACGGCCAGGCCTTCTTCAACGCGATTGAGCAGAACGGACCACGCGGCGCGGATAAAGTCTTCTCCACCAATTGGGTGATGTTCATGGCGCAGCGCCAAGCAGGGCCCGGACAACTGACACTGCGGACCATGGTGAGCCTGGAACCGGCCACCGTGACCGGGCGCTACTATCCGGAATTGTTCCAGCAGGGCGAGACGGCGTTTGGGCGTCCGCTGAATGATGGGCAGCATCCCCATGACTTCTTTATGGAAATAGCTGCGCTGTACGACATGAAACTGGGCGAACACGCGCTGCTGTCGTTCTACGCGGCGCCCGTTGGCGATCCGGCCATGGGCCCGGTCGCTTACCCCCATCGGGCATCTGCATCTCAGGATCCTGCGGCGCCGCTCGGACATCACCTGCAG
Source organism: Acidobacteriaceae bacterium (assembly GCA_003140235.1). GTDB lineage: Bacteria > Acidobacteriota > Terriglobia > Terriglobales > Acidobacteriaceae > Angelobacter. The sequence goes on along the minus strand of PLJN01000112.1, from coordinate 15,482 downwards.
GACTCCACACACATTGCCAGCGACGTAGTCACCGTCGGAATGGCATACAAATCAGTGCGGATTGAAGCATCGGGCTTCCATGGCCGTGAGCCGGATGAATTTCGCTGGAACATTGATTCCGGCAAAATTGATTCCTGGTCCACGCGACTGACCGTGCAGCCGAGGCAGAACTGGAGCGCGCAATACTCTTTCGCGCACCTCACCAGCCCCGAGGCGCTGCATCCGACCGAGGACATAGCACGGATGACCGCGTCTGTCGCGTACAACCGCACTTTCCATAATGGTGACTGGGTAACCACACTGCTCTGGGGGAGAAACCATTCCCTGCTCGACGGCGCAAACTCCAACGGCTACCTGGCTGAATCAACTTTGCGCTTCATGGCCAACAACCGCGTTTGGGGACGAGCGGAGAACCTTGACCGAACCAATGAACTCCTACTAGGCCGGCAGTTCGAACCGCCCGGGTTCCAGGAAACAGTTCTTGCCAGAGTTCAGGCGTACACCGTCGGGTATGATCGCGAGATCAAACTGATTCCTCACCTGTCCACGGCGTTCGGCGGTCAAGTTACCTTCTACGGCAAGCCCGCTTTTCTCAATCCTATCTACGGGCAGCATCCCGCGGGAGCCCTACTCTTTGTGCGCATAGGTCTGGGCCAGAAGCACGCGCATTGACGATCATGACGATGACGGTTCTGCTCCACGCTCACGCGACGCAGGCAATGAAACCCGGAAGCACGCACCCGGGTGTCCTGGTGTTGAGACCACCTGCACCGAGCCGCCATGCGCGTCGACAATCTTGGAGACAATGGCCAGCCCCAGTCCGACTCCGAATTTCTTTGTAGTGACAAAAGGATTAAAGATCTGCTCCTTCATGTCAGGCGCAATGCCAGGTCCGGTGTCTTCAATCTCCGCAATGACAGTTGTCCGCAACTGGTTCTCGGGCTTGAGCCGGATTCGCAACGTGCCCCCTGACTCGCCCATTGCCTGGCAGGCGTTCAGCACCAGATTGGTGAACACCTGTTCGCAAAGCTCTTCGTCAATCATCACTTGGGGAAGACCGGGCGCGTAGTTGCGTTCGATGACCACGTTGGTGGTAGCGCCCTGGTCAGCGACTGCTTTCACCGCCTTTTCCAGGACCGCCGTAAGGTCACGAGCTTCGAGCGCCAGTCGCGACGGCCGGGCAAAATCCAGAAAACGGCTCACCAGTGCACTGAGACGATTGACCTCGGTGTAGATGTAGCCCGCCAACTCCTTTGCCAGAACTTCTGACGCGGCGAGTTTCTGCATCAATATTTCCGCAGAGCCTTTGATCACGCCCAGCGGATTGCGTATTTCATGCGCCAAACCAGCAGAGAGCTGTCCTAACGCCGCCAGCCTTTCCGCCCTGCGTGCTTCCGCCTGCGCCTGTTTCAGGCTGCGATTGGTTTCGCTCAGTGTTTCCGTCAACTCCTGATATCGCCGCACCTGATTGCGATACTCCATCACAAAACGGTTCACGATCATCCCGACAAGGAAGAAAAAGAGCATGCGCATCGCCAGCTCAGATATTCCAGCGGCATTAATCGTGAATACTGCCGACTCCGATCCAGACCCCATCAATCTGGCCAGCCACCTGGGAACTCCGACCGCCTGCACCGGAAAAAGATAGGAGCAGTAAGCTGCGGACGCGAGCGATGTCCACAACAGCGTTCCCATCGGGCCAAAGTACATGGCTGCCGTCATGACGGGCAGATAAAAAATCGGATAGTAGCTGCTGTTGATGGCCACATCTTGTGTGTGGTTGATCAGAATGGTGGCCAAACCCAGCTTGATCAGAACGACATAGTAGCGCCCTCGGATGGGCGCCGCCGGAATCACGCGACGCTCCAGCAACTGGAAGACGCCGATGATGGCCAAGATGATGAGCTTGTGCGGCTCGTTGTTCGGCGGAAGGAACGCAAGCCCGACGAGAAAGAGCACCCACAGAAGGTCGAGCCAGCGAGAAGAGGCGTTGGATTTGTCCGCCATAGGACTGGTGGTCTGACTGTAACACAAAGTGAATGTGTTTGATCGCGGCGACACGGTGGTCCAGTTCTCGCCGGGAAGCCAGGGCGATTGGCTAGTGGTGGGTCACTGGCCTGTTGATCAGCCCGCGAATTTTTGCGCCCAGCGTCTGATACTTGAACGGCTTCTGCAGGAACGATGTAGTTTCGAGATGTATTCCGTGACCGACCGCCGCATCATCTGCATGTCCGGAAATGATGAGAATGCGTGATTCCGGACGGGTCTTGCCCATATGGTCCAACAGCCCGCCTCCGTTGACCTTGGGCATGACAAGGTCAGAGATCACAACTTCGATTTTCTCGTTGCAGGAATCAGACAGCTCAATCCCTTCCTTGCCGTCCCGTGCTTTCAAGACCGTATAGCCGCAGCCTTCAAGATAGCCTCCGACTGCTTCTCGCGGACCGTCATCGTCATCCACCAGCAGGATTGTTCCATGCCCTTGTAGGGCTGAGAAGTCCTGAACCGCCGGTCCGGCCGGAGCTTGATCACCGACTGCCACCGGCAAATAGATGTTGAAAGTTGATCCCTCATTCGGCGCTGATTGAACGGTAATGGTTCCGCCGCTCTGAGTCACGACTCCGTACACAGTCGCGAGCCCCAGCCCCGATCCGGTTTTTTTAGTTGTAAAGAACGGCTCGAACATACGGGATCGAGTCTCGGCATCCATGCCCACACCAGTGTCGTTGACCGAGAGCAGGACGTACTCTCCCGCCGGGACTGGCAGCGGCCCTCCGCTGCTCTTGAAGTTCTCCACGCGAATGGTCAGAGTTCCCCCGTTTGGCATGGCATCGCGCGCATTGGCAGCCAGGTTCAGTATGACTTGCTCCAACTGTCCCTGATCGGTCTTCACCAGGCCCAGTCCTTCTCCGGCCTGGACCACGCAACGTGTTGAAGCGCCCATCATGCAACGGACCATGCTCTCCGCTTCCCTCACCACGACAGTCAAATCCAGTAGTTGTGGCGACAGAAACTGCTTGCGCCCAAAGGCCAATAGCCGCTTGGCCAGTGCGGAAGCCTTTTGGGTGGCCGAAAGTATTTTGCCGGCCCGGTCAATCAGCGTTTCGTCTTTTGAGTTCAACTGCATCAGCTCGGCGTAGCCGCTGATGATTCCCAGGATGTTATTGAAATCGTGGGCTACTCCCCCTGCCAGACGGCCCACGGCTTCCATTTTCTGAGACTGCCGCAACTGCTCTTCCAGACTGTGTTGCTCCGTAATGTCACGCAGCACGCACAAATGCTGCCCGGGAAGAATACCGGCGCTGAAACAGCAGTCCACTAAACGCCGAGACCCGTCTTCACGGTGCACCCAGAACTGTCCACGTTCGCTCCCCATGGTACGAAACTGCGTCCACTCCTTGTCAAAGTCTGCTTCTGTGAATTTCCGAATATTGTTGCCGCCGAGATCTTGCCGCGAAACACCGAACAAGGTCGCTGCGGCAGAATTGGCTTCCAGACAAACACCGCGCTCGTTCACAATGATGATTCCATCCAGCGAACTTTCGAAGATGGCACGAACCGTACCTTCGCTGTGCCGCAACGCTTCCTCCGTCCGGTTGCGTTCGTAAGCGTAACGAATGGAGCGGAGCAGAAGTCTTCGGTCAAAGGAACCTTTTACCAGGTAGTCTTGTGCGCCATCGCGGACTGTCCGGACAGCCAGCTCTTCGTCGTCGGACCCGCTCAGCACAAGGATGGCGGCGCTCGGCGCGGCATGGTGAATGGCTTCGAACGTCTCAAAGCCCGTGCTGTCACCCAGGTTCAAATCCAGGAGCACTACGTCAAAGCGCGTCGTCTCCAACAGCAGCAGCGCTTCGGCAAGTCGCGTTGCTTGGCGGCACCGAAGCTCCTCCGCCGGCGACTTCAACAGTCCGGTAACAAAGCGAGCGTCCACCGGATTGTCTTCAACCAATAGGACCTGCATCATCTTTGGCTGGTGCGTGGACGGTGTCGGCGCCACTTGTTGGGTTTGCACATCAAATTGCACTGTTGACGACCTTCTCTGTTTGATCAGTCTATTGGGCCGAGTCTTCGGAGACCATTAACTTCAGCCCCTCCACTAGCGACGCAATTTCGGCCCTCAATCTCAAATACTCCTGCGCCGAGCCTGACAATGCGCCGGTTTTACCCATCTCTTCCAGGGCGCCGGCCATGGTGGCCGCAGTAGCGGCAGAAAACTGCAAGACGGAGCCTTTCATCTTGTGACTGGCCTGTTGCAAGCTGCTCGAGCTGCCTTGCTTGACCGCGCTTTCAATATCTGACAGCATCGCCGGACATTCCTGAGCAAAGAGCTCGACGAGTTCGCGGAGCAGTTCCCTATCGCCGCTGACCCGCTCCAAAAGAGAAACCGGATCAAACACTTCTCGCTCTGAACTCTTCAAATCAAGGCTCAACGACTGTGTATTTGTTGCCATGGCAAACGACTCCTGGTCGGGGAACATATCCTGTTGTATCGCTTTAGCCCTCCGCAAATGCCGGTGGAGGAGTGCCCCTAAAGGGATAATCGGCAAATGCAGCCGGGACATTAATGGGAAATCGCACTTGGAGGCAGGTGATTGGAGCGGGAGACCGGGATCGAACCGGCGACATCCAGCTTGGGAAGCTGGCGTTCTACCACTGAACTACTCCCGCCCAGCGAGACTCAGATTATAAGCCCCGTTGCTCGCTTTGCGCACGGAGATCCCTCTCAGGACAAACGCACCGTAGTTTGCTCGACGCGCTCCTGTGTGGCCTATAATCTTCTTATCTTGAAGAAACTGGCCGGTATTCTCTGGTTTGCGGTCTTGTCGGCCTTAGCCATGGCGCCGCGTGCTCCCGGCCAGCAGGCTGATTCTGCGCGCACCAGCCACATTCTTCTGATCATGCCTTTTGAGAACGCTTCCAACGTCCCCGGAATCGACTGGATTGGCGAGGCTTTTCCCGAAGTACTAAGCAACCGGCTCAATTCGTCTTCATTGCTCGTCGTCGATCGCTCTGAAAGGCTGAGCGCCTTCGACCGGCTGGGCATTCCTCTGGTCGCCAAACCAACGCGCGCCACGGTCTACCAGATTGCCCAGCAAATGGACGCCGACTACGTGATCGTGGGCCACTACAATTTTGACGGAAGCACTTTCACGGCCGCAGCCCAGGTCATGGATACCGATCATCTGCGACTGAGTCCGGAGTTCAAAGAAGCAGGCCCTCTTACCGATCTGGTCACAATTCAGGCCACACTGGCGTGGGACGTTCTCAATGCGATCAATCTGGCCCCGGGTCCAAAAGACCGGTTTGTGTCCCAGGTCCATCCCGTTCGGCTCGATGCGCTGGAGAATTACATTCGCGGCGTCCTGGCCGGCAATGCTCCGGAAAAGATCAAACGCTTCAAGGAAGCAATTCGCCTGGAACCCGGACACACACTGGCCATGCTGCATCTCGGCAAAATCTACTATGGCTCGCATGAATTCGAGCCGGCGATCACCTGGCTCGCGAAGATTCCCAACAACGATCCCAACACAAATGAAGCGCACTTCTATCTTGGCCTGGCCGCCTTCTATGCCGGACAAATGGACAAGGCGGAAACCGCCTTTCGTTTTCTAGTTACTCGCTTGCCGCTCACGGAGGTCTACAACAACCTGGGTGTCGTAGTGGGCCGCCGCGGAGAAAAACGCGCGCGCAGCTATTTTGAAAAGAGCATTCAGATCCATCCGAACGATCCTGACTATCATTTCAATCTGGCCATTGAACTTTACCGCGAGGGAGACACTCCGGGCGCCATCCGGCAGCTCCGTGAGTTGCTGGCCATGCAGCCGGATGCTGACGCGCGCAGCTTTCTCGATTCGCTGAACTCCAACGCACAACCTCCGCCGCATGCGCCGGTGGAGCGAATCAAAGTGAATTACGATGAGTCGTCGTTCCGGCAACTCTCGCTGGAGATAGAAAATGCCAGCGAGGGCCGCTTGCAGAAAATGGACGCGGCCAGCCACGCTGCGGCGCATGTCCAGCGCGGACACCAATTCCTCGATCAGGGCCTGACCGGCGAAGCCGAAAGGCAATTCCGGGAAGCAGTGCTTCTTGATCCAACCAACGCTGGAGCCCATGCCGGACTGGCCGCTGTACTGGAAACCCAAGACAACGTAGGAGCGCGGAATGAGGCCCAGGCGTCATTGCGGCTCAACCCTTCCGTCGAAGCATTCCTGGTGCTAGCCCGTCTGGACATGGCGGAAAAACATCTCTCAACGGCAGAACAGAACGTGGACCGCGCTTTGGCATTGGAGCCAGCCAATGCTGCCGCTACTTCTCTCAAACATGATATTGCCGAGGCTTCGGCCATTAAGCCAAAGACCCGGCGCTGAGGACACTCTTTATGCGCTCGCTTTCAATCTTCAAACTCGCAATCATCGCCGCAGCTTTCTCACTACCTTTGTCCCTACGTGCCGACGTGCTGAAAGTTGTCGTGGACGACACTATCCATCCTTTGGTCGCTGAGCATATTGGCCGCGCGATCCAGGAAGCAGAGCGCACACACGCCGATGCCCTGCTGATCGAACTCCGCACGCCAGGCGGTCTGGTGACTTCCATGGAGGAGATTGTCCAGAAGATACTGGCTTCGCGGGTGCCGGTGATTGTCTACGTGACTCCCGCTGGCAGCAGCGCTTCCTCGGCGGGATTTTTTATTCTCGAATCGTCCGATATAGCGGCCATGGCCCCCGGCACCAACACCGGCGCTGCACATCCCGTGCGGGGTGACGGTGTGACCATGGATCCGGTGATGAAGGAAAAGCTGGAAAACTTTGCCGCTTCTCTGATGCGCTCCTACACCGGAAAACGAGGCCGCAATGTCGAGGTTGCTGAAAGCGCAATACGCCAGTCAAAATCTTTCACCGCTGAAGAAGCGCTGTCTCAGCATCTGATCAACTACATCGCCTCGGATGAGAACGACCTCTTCCGCCAGCTGGAAGGCCAGACAATCACCCGTTTTGATGGCTCCAAGACTGTCCTCCACCTTACTGGCAAGCCCGTGCACTTCTATGACGTCACTGTAAGAGAGTGGGTCCTTTCCTGGCTGATGCACCCAGGCTTTCTCGCTTTGCTAATGTCTGTTGGAATGGTGGCGATCTATGCGGAGATCAACCATCCTGGCGCTGTGCTGCNNGTGCTGCCCGGAGTTGTAGGCTTTATTTTTATTCTGCTTTCGCTTGCCGCTTTCCGCTTGCTGCCGACGAACTATGGCGCTTTGGCGATGATTCTGGGGGCATTTGTCCTGTTCGCGCTGGAGGCCAAAGTCCAAAGCCACGGCATATTGACCGTCGGCGGGATAGTGGTCATGGTGGTCGGCTTTCTTTTGCTCGTGGACGGCCCCATCCCCGAGATGCGAGTAAGTTTGGCGACTGCGCTCTCGATCGCGCTTCCCATGGGGCTGATTACTGTTTTTCTCATGAGCATCGCTCTTCGCGCTCGACGAAACAAAGTCGTCACCGGCATTCAGGGCATGATTGGCGAAATTGGAATCGTGAACTCGCCGCTCGTGCCCGCCGGCAAAGTCTTTGTCCACGGCGAACTTTGGGACGCCATCGCTCCCGAAACGGTTGACACTGGAGAATCCGTCGTCATTCGCAAGATTGAAAATCTTACCTTGTACGTGGAGCGCGCACCGGGAACCACTCGCGTTGGCCAGGCAACTACGTAAGTTTCAGACGGAGACAGCAACCCCAGGCGTAGTGTCCTCATCAAGCGCCGGGCTGTGACGCCGCGTTCTGGGAAGCTTGCCCAGACATCCCAGAAGAAAAAATATTCCAGCAACAGCGAGGAACGTGGCCAGCCGCAAACGATCGAGGCTCGAAACTGAGAGCGACATGCTCTTCCCCAGTCGCCACATGGCCCAGGCCGCGACCTGCGTCGGCACGACTGTCCAGATGGCCACATAGAGCCAGCCCTTCTCCGCCTCTTCACCGCGGGTTGAGCGCCTTGCCCGCGGCGTGATATTGAGCACCGTCGCAAGAACAATGGCCGCCAACAGCGCGTAATAGAGCTTCACGTACATCGTGCTGATCATCCATTCGCCGGTAAAAAACCTGATCAGCAGACCGGCGAGATTCACGCTAAACGGAACCAGCAGATCAATCCATGCGCCGGTATAGCACACCACGCGATACCACTGATTTGTCTTGTCTTCTCCATAGTGCGTAATGTAAGGACGAGGCTCCGCTCCCGGCAGGCGGCCTTCCCAGGCGCGCCACGCGCACACCGCGGTCACGATGGCCAGCCATATCCAATGGCGGCGGTCCGGGCCGTGAGCAAACAGGGCCTGGGTCAGATGGCCGGGCAGGATCCAAAACACCCAAATCCAAATCGGAGCGTGCAATACACGGTAGTAATTCTTGTTGCGTTCTCGTTTGACGGCTTTCTTCATGGTCCCGCTTTCGCAGAGCATTTTAAATGCTCCTGCGATGTTTTGTCCGCTCATGTGCGTGCTGTTGTTTTGAGCGATTCATTTTTCCCTTTCGCTGCCGCGGTCTTCTGCCATAGAATCGCTTCGACCGCAAAATCAAGCGTTCGCGGAGGCCTTGTGGGTACTCTTGAATTCATCGGGATATTTGTTCTCATTGTTGTGTTGTACTTGCTCAGCGCCATCAAGATACTGAGGGAGTACGAACGCGGCGTCATCTTTAACCTGGGCCGCCTGCGCTCCGCCCCCAAGGGTCCCGGAATCATCATGATTTTTGCGCCGATGCAGAAGATGGTCCGCATCGACCTGCGCCAGCAAGCGCTGGAGGTCCCGCCCCAGGACGTGATCACCCGCGACAACGTCACCTTGAAAGTCAACGCCGTCGTCTACTGGCGCGTGGTGGATGCTCCTCAGGCCGTGGTGCAGGTGCAGAATTATTACTGGCAAACGCAGCAGTTCGCGCAAACCACGCTTCGCTCCACGCTGGGCGAAGTGGAACTCGACGAGCTTCTGGCCCATCGCGATAAGCTCAACGCCCGCATCCAGAGCATTCTGGACGGACACACGGCGCCGTACGGAGTGAAGGTGTCCGACGTGGAAGTGAAGCAGGTGGACCTCCCCGAATCCATGTTGCGCGCCATGGCCAAGCAGGCCGAAGCCGAACGCGAAAAGCGCGCCAAGATCATTCACGCGGAAGGCGAGTTTGCTGCGGCCCAAAGGCTTACGGAAGCAGCGCACGTTCTGGCGACCGAGCCCCTGACCATGCAACTCCGGTATCTTCAGACGCTCACAGAGATCGGCGTGGAGAAGAACACCACAATCGTCTTCCCTCTGCCGGTGGACATCCTTTCTGCCGTAACCAAGGCATTCGAAAGACTGGGCGGCCTTCCCGGAGGCAAATAGGAACACCCCTTATGCTGACTCAATTCCGGAGATGGAATGGCTGAACGGGAACCGCAAGAATCAGAAGTGACTCTGAGCACAGGAAAACTGCTGGCCATTTTTTTGGGCCTGGCGGTAGTTTGCGCTGTGTTTTTCACCATGGGCTACATGCTCGGCCGCGGCGGCGCCTCCTCCGCGGGCAAGAGCGAGTTCGTAACTACCGTCTCCACCAGCAACACTCCGGGGACCAAGCCCTCTGCGGGTAACAAGAATTCAGATACGAACACCCAGACTTGCGTGGCTGGCTCGCCCAACTGCCCTTCCACCACGAGCACCCCGGCTACAAACCCGGCCACGATCAAGCCGGCAGCGCAGATTGCACCGGCGACTCAACAAACGTCTTCTCCATCGAATACTTCGAATGCGACGAAGCCGGCAACTTCGTCTGTGACTGTGACCTCGCCCCCGGCCACCAAGAACCCGCCTGCTGGTACTTACATGGTGCAGGTAGCGGCTGTTTCCAAACAGGAAGATGCCGAAGCCCTGGTTCAGGGTTTGCGTAGAAAACAATATCCCGTGTTTATTGTCAACAATGTGCCGGGCGATCCCCTGTTCCACATTCAAGTCGGACCGTTTTCCGACGCCAAAGAAGCTGAAGCCATGCGCAGCCGGCTGGTCAGTGAGGGGTATACCGCGATTGTGAAGAAGTAGTCTCTAACATCCCGAGCGGCAGCGAGGGAACCCTATCACATAGAGTATTTAAAGGCGCGGAACGCACGCGCTGGGTTTGTCGTTGATATAGGGATCCCTCGCTACGCTCGGGATGTTGAGGAAGAAAACCGCTGCTCCCGGAACGGATCCCCATACATGTGATAACCGTTCTGTTCCCAGAAACCGGGGACGTCGTGGTTCAAGAATTCCAACCCGCGTAGCCACTTGACTGACTTCCACGCGTAAAGATGAGGCACGATCAAGCGCAGAGGATAACCATGGTCTGCCGTAAGCGGCTGGCCGTCATGATGCGTGGCCAGCAGAACATCGTCGCGATCCAGATCGGCCAGAGGCACGTTCGCCGTAAAGCCTTGCTCCGCGTGCAGCAGGACATGAGTCGCCTCAGCTTTCGGCTTCACTCGTGTGAGAAGTTCCCGGAAAGCCACGCCTTGCCACTGGTTGTCAAAGCGGCTCCAGCGCGTCACGCAGTGAAAGTCGCTGGTGTTGCGGGCCTGCGGCAGCTCAGCAAACTCCCCCCAAGTGAGCCGCAAAGGCTGCTCCACCAGGCCCCAGACACGAAAGTCCCACTTGGCCGGATCAAATTTAGGCACAGAGCCGTAATGCAATACCGGCCACTTTAGAGTGAGTGATTGTCCAGCCGGCAGGCGGCCAGCCTGGAGCATTTGCTGCTCTTTCCTTTTGCGCTCGTCGCCGCTGAACATGAATCGATTTTAGCAAACGAGCAATTAGCAAATAGCAATTAGCCAAACCTCACAACGGATTTACGCGGATGAACGCCGACCTGCTGGTAAAGTTGGGCCAATTATTGAAGTGGGCAGTTGGTAAGAATTGGAACAAGCAAAAACCAACCCGGTTCCATTCGCCGAAAGCGGCGCGGAAACCGGGTTTGGCTAATTGCCAATGGCTATTTGCTAATTGCTTCTTTACCGAGTCACAGTCACAAACATCGGCGAATCCAGCAACGACTGGAAGCTCTTGTCGTCAGACTTGAAGTGCACAACCAGCTTCCCGGCGTCGGAATCCACGCTGGTGCCGTCGATGGCAACTTTTTCTGAAGCCGAGGCGCTGGCTTTTTTGTAGAGCATGCCGGCCCGCATCAAGCTGGAGAGTGTCGCAGCGGTCACGCTGTCGGAAGTAACGACATTAAGGTTGAAGTCGACGCCGTGATCAAAGTCCATGCTGTAGCGCGATCCCAGAAGTTTTTTCTTGACCGTGTCGTATTCCGTCAGGCTCGCAGCCGCGCCGAGGACGGTTTTCATCATGGTCTGCGTGCCACTTGCGTCCAGCACGCTCCACACGGTGCCCGATTCAACGGAGGCAATCATGTCCGTAATCTGGCCATTGGCGTTCAAGCTGCGTCCGCTGGTGTCTCTGGCTTCCAAGGCGGCCTCAACTGCGGCTTTGTCGCCAAAGAGCATGGTGAGATCGTCGAGGAAAGTCATGGTCATGCCGCCCGACATGGGATACAGCACAACGTCGCCCTCGTTCTGGCCTTTGATCTTTTGCTTGGCAATCCTGAGCTTAAGCGTCTTGACCTGAAATTGACCCTGCGCGATGCCGACAATCTCCAGCCCGGTCTTGGTGCGGAAAGAAGCCAGCGTGATCTGCTCCAGATCGCGGTCCGGCACCACGCCAATGCTCTTCAGCGCGTCCTCGAACTGCTTCATGTTCGGAGGCAGCAGCCTGGCCTTCATGGCCATGGCGGTGTCTGAATTCTTCATGCGACGGTAGTCAACATTGATGATCTGCTGTACGTCAACCGGAATCACGCTACGCGCTGCTGTGCCCAGTGAATTGGCAAATACAGGCAGAGAGGACAAAAGGAGAGCGAGAATAAGTATGTAACGTTTCATAGTGTTAACTCTATTCTAACCTGTTTAGGAGAATTAGATGCTGATTTTGATGCCGGAGGCTGGCCGCTCGCCAATTACCCTTGCAGCCCTGCAACCTTAGAACGCACGTCGGCCACGAATTTTGCGTCCTTTATTGAGGCTAAATTGATCTCCACGTTGGAAAGCGCGCCCTGCATCGCCGCCTGAGCCAGCGCTGCGGCCACCGTCAAGTCGGAAGCCATGGCAGGACTGGTGATGGGCTTCAGCGACTCGACAACACCCGCCACTTCCCTCGCATGGGCCGCAACGTCCAAGGGGACAAGCGTTGCTCCCTTAAGAGCTGCATCAACCAATACGTCGCCGTCGGGTGATGTCTTGGCTTGTTTATAGGCAGCCAGCACCTGGTTGTAGCTCTCGGCATCGGCGTCAATTCCGGTCTTGAGATCTTCGCGAAGCTGTCCCAGACGCGCAATGGCCTGGCTCAATTGCTGCTCGTACTGCGCATAGGCCTTCTTGCCTCTGGACATACTGGCGACCATGCTTCCCACAGCGGCGGCCATGGCTCCGGCAGCCGCCGAAGCGCTGCCGCCTCCCGGAGTCGCCGTGGGAGCAGCGAGCTGTTCGATGAACGGCTCGACGCCGGCCCGCAGGCCACCGACCGCCGCTTTGCCGCCAGTGACTGCCGCCAGCCGGTTTTCCAGAATCATGGACGAATCAAAGTTTTCCACTTGAAGGAACCACTCCGCTGCCTGTTCCAGCGCCTTCTTGGGTATCAAGCCTATTATCTCGCTGCTGAGGGGCACAACTCCATAGCGTGCCGCTTCCCGCTTGACCACCTCGAATACGCGGGCTATCGGCGTCTGCTCAAAGTCCGTCAGGTTCATCGAGACCTGCGCCAGTCCCCGCACCTCAAAACCCGCACCTTTGACGTAACGCAGCCCTCCGGAAGAATAGCGGACGGCCTTGGCGACCTTCTTGGCGATCTCCACGTCCGCTGTATTCAGAAACACGTTGTAGGCAATAAGCGCTTTGCGCGCTCCAATCACAGTTGCGCCCGCTGTGGGATGCAGCCGCGCTTCACCAAAGTCGGGCTTGCGGGCCGGATCAACGGCTACGGCTTCGCGCAGTCCTTCATATTGTCCTCGGCGAATGTTCTCCAGGTTCTGCCGTTCCGGTGTGCGCGCTGCAGCTTCATACAGATACACCGGTACCTGAAACCGCTTCCAGACTTCCTCGCCGACTTTGCGGGCAATGGCTACGCAGTCTTCGATGGTGACGCCTTCAATCGGAATAAACGGAATAACATCCGCCGCGCCGACCCTTGGATGCGCTCCCTGGTGATGATTGAGATCAATCAATTCCGCCGCTTTCCCGACGCCACGAATGGCCGCTTCGGCAATGGATTCGCGGTCGCCCACCAGTGTGATGACGCAGCGGTTGTGGTCGGCGTCCATCTCGCGGTCCAGTAAATAGACGCCCGGCACTTTCATGGCGTCAACAATGGCGTCAACTACGGCCTTATTGCGGCCTTCAGAAAAATTAGGAACACATTGGACGAGTGTAGACATACCAGAAAAGCATAGCGGTCAGGGAGAGTGCCACGCAACTGCAAGTGCCAAAACGGACGCTGTCTTCAGCTATCTATTGAGATCCGAAAAACTTTTCTCGGAGTTCCGGAGTAATTCGAAAGCTGGTCTCGGTTAGAAGCCGCTGGCAGGCTGCCTTAGGATCGACGAAGCCAAGCTCGCCAGCAGACAACAAAACTCCCAGAGTTCCGGTTGTGGCCAATCCGCGTCGCTTTGCCTCCGCTCGCCCTTTCCGTTCGTCAATCAAGAGCAAGTCCGCATGTGACTCCTGGGCAAGCTGAATCGCCTCGCGCTCCCCGATATCCAGGACAGAAAGGGTCGGATCGGGCTGAACATTTGTTTCACGAACCTCCGCCCATTCCGGTACCGCGGCCAGCCATGATCGAACAGAAATAGGAGAGCTGGGGTGACTGAGTTCCTTCATTACCGCGCGAGGAATGAGTACGCGCTCATAAAGTTGAAGCAGGAGATTGTCACACTCGATCTGAATCAGATAATTCAGCGGCGAGGTGTCCGCAACGACAATCATCTTCCCAAGATGCCTCTGGCCTTGAGCTGACGAAGCGTCTCCTGGTCCTGCTCCAAGTCCTCCACGCCATAGGCGTGGTCGTCAATGTTCTGCGCTTTAAGAAACGATTCAAACTCAAAGCGAGAAATACCTAAGAGCTGGCTTGCCTGGTAGTGCGAAAGCGTACCTGCCCGATATCCTTCCACAACCAAAGCCTCCAGCGCCTCGCGGCCCGGATTGGGGTGCTGGGCCAGATCATCCGGAAGCTGGACAGTAATCTCCATAAGTAAACTTTAGCACGAAACCGATTGCCCTAACTTTGGCAATTGCTCTACTTAAACCAGTGATACCCCAGGGTGAACTGCATGGTGTTAATGCCGGGGTTCGGCGTTGCCAGGCCCGCGTTCGAGATATGCTCGTACTTGGCGCTGAGCGTGAACGCGCGCTTTTCCTGGGTAAACAGGTGGACGCCGAAGGAAGCATGCGTCAGGAAATTGGTGGTGGAGTTCGTGATGATCGGCACATTCTTGTTGGTGAACAGCACTCCGCCGCCCAGTTCAGCAAATGGGACCAGACGATGCTCTTCCCTCGTAAGGTTCCACGTCAGGTTCAGTGGGTTGAATGCGCCTCCGAAGGCATTCTGCTTGAAGGGTTGGAGCACATAGTAGATTGGCATGACGTCAGCCGACCATTCGAAGTTGCCGACCCGGCTGTTGCCGGTGAGCACCTTGCCCAGACGAACGCCTACGTTCATTACTTGCGTGTCCTTGGTGCCACCGGGGACGCTAAAGCCGCCGCCGACCCACACACCGAGGTCCCACGGTTTGCCGCTCATCGGACTCGAGTCCTGCGCTCCCGCCAGCCCACACAACAAAAGAACAGCACAAACGATCTTCATTCCAACTCCTGTTGACGTAATGTTGTTTGCAGCTTTACCGCTGAAACTCTACCACTGGATCTAATTCCTCCGAAAGGGTTTTTTCGCCCCGACACTACCCTGCTACCTCTTCCAGTTGTTTCTGGTCCATATCAAAATTCGAAAAGACGTTCTGCGTGTCGTCTCCGTCTTCCAGGGCTTCCAGCAGGCGAATCATCTGGTTGGCGGCTGCGCCCTCCAGTGTGATGTAATTTTCGGGCACCAGTCCGATCTGCGAGTGAACAATCTCAATGCCCGCCTTCTTCACCGCCTCGAGGACCCCTTCGTAGGCTGCGGGAGCGGTGATGATCTCCCAGTTGTCGCCGCCATCGCCCAAGTCATCTCCGTTGTTGTCGAGAACAATGGCCATCAGGTCGTCTTCCTTGGCTGCGGTTTTCGGAACAACGATTTCGCCTTTCTTGTGGAACATCCAGGAGACCGAGCCGGATTCACCCAGGTTGCCTCCATTTTTGCCGAAAGCATGGCGGATCTCACTGACCGTGCGGTTACGATTGTCAGTGGTTACTTCGACGATCAGCGCGACGCCACCGGGGCCGTAGCCCTC
>PLJN01000074.1:246-67434 GCA_003140235.1 Acidobacteriaceae bacterium | reverse complement strand
CCCATCGTCGCCTTGTCCCAGCGACTGATAAATACAGAGCCTACGGAGCAAACATCCGGGTTAAGACCCGCTTCGATGCGTCGTTCAATGCCGCGCATGTAGGCTTCAGCTGCCGCCAGATATTGCTCACCCGAAAAGAGCAGGGTCACATTCACTGGCACTCCGGCAAATATAGATTCCTCGATCGCTGGTATGCCTTCGCGAGTGCCAGGAATCTTGATGAAGAGATTGGGGCGTTCGGCACGAGCAAAAAGTTCCTTCGTCTGGGTAATCGTCTGTGCCGTGTCATGAGCGCACAACGGAGAAACCTCCATCGATACCCAACCGTCGGTGCCATTGGTCCGATCGAAAATCGGCCGGAAGAGATCGGCTGCATTCCTCAAGTCCTCCAGAGCAAGCTCGAAGAAGAGTGCTTCGCCCGACTTGCCCTCCTTCAACTTCTGGCGGATGGCGTCGTCGTAGAAGTTCGAATTCTTAATCGCATGATCGAAGATAGAAGGATTTGAAGTGAGCCCAGTGATCGAGAGTTTATCGATGTAGCCGCGGAGCGTTCCGCTCGTCAGGAGCCCACGGGTGATGTTGTCAAGCCAGAGGCTCTGGCCCAGGTCATGGAGCTGTCGCGTCGGCCTAGTGTTTTTATCAATGATTGCAGGGCCGGGAGACTTCTTGTGCGATCCCTTTGATCCTGCTACGCCGATGGTATCGCGCGGAACTGCCAGCAAGGCAGACTTAACCGCGTTCACGATGTGCCCGGAGGAAATGCCGAACTTCTCGATCAGTTGTCTGGATTCTCCGCTGTGGGCGATCTCCCGCACGGCCAACTTGTAAACTCGAACGCGATCCTCAGCCAGAGCTGAGAGAACGGCGTCGCCGAGTCCTCCGTGCGCATAGTGGTCTTCGACGGTGACGACGAGTCCACCTGCGGCTCGTGCCGAAGCAATCAACTCGTTACGATCGATTGGTTGAACGCTGAATAGATCGATCACGCGAACCGAAATACCTTCTCCTTGAAGCTGATCGTACGCGGCCAAAGCCTCGAAAACGGTGATGCCACCCGCGATGATAAGCGCCCTATCGTTGTCACTTTTACGGAGGACTTTGCATTTCCCAATTGCAAACTCCTCGTCCGCGCTGTAGAGAATCCTCGAGTTCGGACGCCCCAGCCGAAGGTAGCAGGAACCAGGTTGGTCGACGATCAATGCTGTGGCCTTCCAGGCACTCGTAGCATCGGCAGGATAGAGCACCGTGAAGTCTGGCTCCGCGCACATCATGGCGAGATCTTCGAGCCCCATCTGTGAGGGGCCGTCCTCTCCGATAGACACTCCACAGTGCGTACCAACAAGCTTGATATTGAGCTTACTGATGGCTGCCATGCGGATGAAATCGTAAGCCCGGGTCAGGAAGCATGAAAATAAGGCGGCAACCGGAATCTTGTCCCGTGCCGCCAATCCCATGGCGACTCCGACGATGTTCTGCTCCGCGATGTAACCTTGAAGGAACCGATTCGGTGCAACATTCTCGAATTCCTCCGTGTAAGTGGAGTTCTTCACGTCACCGTCGAGCACCACAATCCGAGGATCGGCCTTTGCCAGGGCGGACAGGCCGTCGCCAAAGCCTCTTCGCGTTGCAACTTCCTTACCTCCGATTACATAAGGCGGGTTTCCCGCCGAACTGGCGTCGCCGCCTGTCATGTCTTTGGAACTGTGGGGTCGTGCCGGAGGCAGCTTAGGTTTCCATTCTGTCTCGGCGCTCGTGAGGTGCTTCTCTAATTCGGCGATGACCTTGGCAGTGGCGTCTTTGGCCAGAGCCTTGCCATGCCAATGATCAAGGCCTTCGATTCCAATGAGACCCTTGCCCTTCAATGTCCGCGCGAGCACAATCGTCGGTCGGTCGGTAGATCGGCTCGCTGTTTGATATGCGGCGAGGAGATCAGGAATGCTGTGTCCATCAACAATCAACGCCTGCCAGCCGAACGATTCCCATCGAGCCTTATAGATTTCGAGATCCCATTGCAGCATCGTCGGCTGGCTCTGACCCAGCCGATTGATNNGCAGCCTCCCATACCGAGCCTTCGGCCGATTCGCCATCGCCCAGCAAAACATAAACCCGCTGGTCGCAATTCTCGAATTCTTTCGCATTAATGGCGATTCCTGCAGCCACGGACAAGCCCTGACCCAGAGAACCGGTTGCTACGTCCACGAACGGCAGGCGTGGAGTCGGGTGCCCTTCCAGATCGGAGTCGACCTTACGCAAGGTCAGTAGCTTTTCGCGNNGCCTCCGCCCACGCAGCATAGAGGATCGGCGCGGCGTGGCCCTTCGAAAGCACGAAGACATCGCTGTCCCGCCGGTGCGGATCGCGAGGATCGTAACGCATCACGGAATAGAAAAGCACGGACATGATCTCTGCCGCAGAGGCGCAACTCGTGGGGTGTCCACTGCCGGCTTCGGTCGTGGAACGGACCGAGTCAATGCGCAAGCGGGTCGCCTTGTCCTGCAGCATTTGCAACGCAACTTGTTCAGAAGTTTCAACAGTCATAACATCGCTCCTTTACCGCCATGAATTTCATCTGGGTTTCACGATCCGTCACGGGAAAGCCGGGCTCGATTTCGTATTGAGTTCCAACAGGATGGCGCTCGACATCTTCTTCGATTGAACTGATGTTGAGCACATCTCATTCTTTTGCCACCAGTATTGTTTCTGAGATCGGCTGCGGGTTGTGCCAGTGGTCGTCGCCAGACATCATCTGCTCAGCCTCGGCTGGCCCCCAGGTATTCGCTTCGTACTCATGCACCGGCGTCACGTTTCCCAAAATCGGATCGACTACACCCCAAGCGGCTTCCACGCCATCCTCGCGAACGAATAGCTGAGGATCGCCTCGAATGGCATCCCCGAGCAGTCGCTCGTACGGCAACATCTCATCGCCGGAGCCCGATCGTACGGTCAGCTCCACGTCCTCGCCGACCATCGCTTCGCCGGGCATCTTGGCGCGAGCGCCCAGTGCGATCGATACATTGGGGCTGAGACGAAAGCGCAAGTAATTTGCTTGACCTTGGGTGATTGTGTCGAAAACTTCCTGTGGCGGTCGCTTGAACTCAACTAATACTTCGGTTGCCGTGACAGGCATTCTCTTGCCGGCTCGAATGTAGAATGGAACACCGGCCCACCGCCATGTGTCGACGTGTAGCCTGACTGAAGCGAATGTTTCCACCTGCGAATCCGAAGCGACACCGTCTTCCTTACGGTAGCCGCGGAACTGACCGCGAACGACATCGTCAGGAGCAAGCGGACGCATGGCTCCAAGAGCCCGCTGTTTCGCGTCGCGCAAGGCGTCTGGATCGCGGCCGGTTGGCGCTTCCATCGTGAGCAGGGCAACGACCTCCAACATGTGGTTTTGCACGACATCGCGAATCGCACCTACCTCTTCATAGAAAGCGCCCCGGCCCTCAACACCGAGAGTTTCAGCCATGGTTACCTGCACGCTCCGGACATAGTTGTTGTTCCAGACCGGCTCCAAAAACGAGTTGGCAAAGCGAAAGTAGAGCAGATTCTGGACTGGTTCCTTGCCGAGGTAATGATCGATCCGGAAAATTCCCGACTCCGGGAAGGACTGATGGAGGATGCGGTTGAGCTCCTGCGCGGAGGCAAGGTCGCGGCCAAAAGGTTTTTCGACGACCACACGTGCGCCCTTGTCGCAGTCCGCATTGGCGAGACCTTGAACAACGGTCGCAAACATGTCTGGCGGTATGGCAAGGTAGTAAAGAGGGTGAGACGCCCCGTCAAGCACCTTCCGCAGATCGCGAAAGGTTTGTTGAGACCCGTAATCTCCGTTGACATACTGTAGTTTTGCCGAAAACACCTCAAACGCGCCAGAATCCAGACCGCCGTGTTTCTTAAGGCTTTCGCGAGCACGAGCCCGAAGCTCATCAATACCCTTGTCAGACCTTGCCACTCCGATGATGGGCATATCGAAGTGACCACGGCGGATCATCGCCTGAAGAGCAGGGAAGATCTGCTTGTACGCCAGATCCCCGGTGGCACCGAAGAAGACAAACGCATCCGAATTGAGGGTCGTCATTTTCATCCGTCACGCGGGTTTTTCTACATGCTCCGTTTGGTTAAGCCACGCTTCATGGTTGTGTCCCTCCTGAGAGTGCCTTGGGCCAAGCGACCGTGAGCAAGAACGCACTTTCTTCCAAGGCTTCGATGTTGTGTACCATGCCACAGTCCAGTACCAATAATTGTCCAACCGCCACGTTGATTTTCTGGTCCGGAAGATGGATACACATCTTTCCCAGCAACTGATGAATGGAGATCCTACCGTCGGCTCGGTGCTCATTCATTTGCGTATTGGCCTTCATCAGAACCAGAATGATTCGGAAATCTGGATACTTCGCGAGCGTCTTGGAACTCCGTCCCGTCTGGCGCTGCCACGAGTCTTCCTGACGGAGGAGATGAAGTTCCGCCAGCAAGTCGAATTGCAGTAAAGACTCAGCCAACTGCGGCAGCCTTTTCAAGGCCTTACTGCTGTCGCCTGGATGGCAAGTGCTGGGATTTGCAGACATTGGTCAATACCTCCGCGCTGTTGAATAATCTTGGCTTTTCAAAGTCATGGACGTCTCCGGCGGAACAGCTGTCGTCACGGATGGTGATAGGTAATATGCCGGACAGAAGCTCACCAACAGTGCACACTTGTGACAAATCGCCTGTTGGATGGGCCGTTCTCAATAACCGGGAAACTCCTCAATACGTACGTTGTCATCATCGACGCCCGCTCCTGTAAGTATTGCGTGCATGGCTTTCACCATGTCTGGGGGGCCAGTGATGTAGTAGACAGGCGACGGCACCCCTTTTAGGTACTTTTCCAACAGAGCCTGGTTAATCAGACCGCGTTCTCCTGACCACGGTTGCTGTGATCGATCCATCTCGCTCATGCAGGCGATTAGTTTGTAATTTGGGTTTTTCTTTTCAAGCTCTTGAAGTTCGTTGAGAAACGCAGCATCTTCCGGCCGCCGGTTCGCGTAAAAGAGAAATATGCGGTGCTGCAACTTCTCTTTCGCAGCATGCAAAAGAATGCTGCGAAAAGGAGTGATGCCGATCCCGCCGGTCAAAACCACGGCAGCCCGCGACTTGTCATTGTGGAGCCGTAGGTCACCAAAGGGCCCTTCGATTCTTACCTCGGCGCCCAGGTCAATCGTCGTCAGCACTCGTTTGAACGCTGTATCCCGTATACGAGTGGCTACCATGATGAAATCTTCATCAGGTGCGCTTGCGATTGAGAAGCTGCGGGCATTGCCTTCGGCATCTGTTTCCGGCGGATCCAGCAATGTGATGTCGACGAACTGGCCGGAAGTGAACTTGAAGTTTACTGGCTTTTCAAAATGAAATGCCATGGTGCGCTCCGCTATTTCCTGCCGGGCCTTCAACTTCGCGAGAGACTTCGGCCTCTCGGCAACTGCAGTATTCATCTCTTCTCCTTTCTCCTTATCGGCGAAACAACCCAGTGTTGCGTCGGTGCTCATACCAAAGACTTCCGCTTAGTCGCTATCTTTATGCTTAGGGGGTATTGGGCAACGACTTCAAGTACTCAACCAGATCGTTCTTCTCCTGACCAGCCAGTCCCAGGTTCTTGCAGCTGTCGTAGTGATTGACAACGTCCAGCAGCGTGGGAAAGCGTCCATCGTGGTAGAAGCCGCCCTTCGTGTGAGTCCAAAGGCCGTTGAGAGGCGTGGTTCGGTAACGGTCGTCGGGTGAACGGCTGGCCTGGAAATCGTCAATGCAGACCTCAGACGCGGTATGCATGTTCCACCCAGGTTCAGTCTTGGCTGAATCGGCGTGGCAGGTGCTGCACTGTGCCTTGCTATTGAACAGCGCTTCGCCCCGTGAGGCTGCCGCCGCGTCGAAGCTTCCTTTCGGAGGCGCGGGTGCGACGATGGCGAGCTGGTAGGCTTGCAATGCACCCAACTTGGAACTGATAAGGTCCGTCTGGTTCTGCACGTGTCCGAATCGATTCCTGGCTGCAACCGGGAACTTTACCGGATCGTCGAGGCGAGCATCAGAGAAAGTGCCTTTGCCGTGCATCTCCAGGTTGGCTACAAAAGCATTCCAATAAGGTACGGAGCCCCAGCCTGTGTAAGTGTGGAGGTTCACTCCAACTAGTCCGAAAGCCGGCGGGAGCAGCGTCGCTGCGCTCTTGCCGTCCGGACGAAAAGCCCTGCCGTCCATGAATAACTCGGCGTCAAATTTGCCTGGTCCCCAACTACTAAGAACAGTTTTGACCGTGGGCACGTTTACATCGAGAATGTCAGCTACCGGCTGGAGGTTCGGCGACAATCCAATAATCGCGCCAACGTTCAGGTCGCGGTTGGCCCAGCCATCCAAGCGGTGGCCAATCCCCGGAGCAAATGCGTTGTCCACGGTCGAGTGACACAAGGCGCATTGAATGCCCACGGATTGAAGAGTACCATCGCGTTTGAAGAATCCAGTTAATCCTACAACCGCATTCAACTTCAGTAGCGCCAAGGTTACTGCGGGGTCATTCAAGTTCACTTGGTCGGCTTGTATCTGCTGAACCAGACTGAGTGGAAGCGCGTCCTGGTCAACTTTCAATCCGACGGCAAGCGCAGTGGCTGGCGAGACACCCGGGCCTACGCCTCCTAATTTCGCTCCTTCGATGGCTTGATGGAGTCCGAGCACGCCACCCCAAAAATCCTGATCTCCGAAGGTATCAAAACGAAAAATCTGTCTGCCTTGCTCGACCAACGATTCACCATGATCGGTGACTGTGGCATCCACCGCAGTTAGGGGTTGTCTATCCTCTTGCTGAGCATACAGCGCGAGAACAACAATCGCAGTTAGTGAAAACACGAGGGAGATCTTTACCTTGCTCATGGCGTTCTAACCTCTTGCTGAAATTCGAAAATGATGGAACTCAAAGGTGGAATACAAATCACCTGAAGGACACGCATCCAACGTCCACTTCTTGGCGCTGCGACAGACCGAAACGGCGACTGCTTTGAGCGCTCATGGGCCATCGCATGCACTCCGGTGAAGGGCCCAGACAATCTCAATGCAGTCTCCTCTGTGATCTGTTGGTACGCTTCCAGGTTGCACGAATTGCACTAAATACGTCAGCCAGCACTGCCTTGCTTGATATTGTCTGCTGCCACTCGAATGCATAGTAGGAGACTTGAACCAACGGCTGAACACAATGTCACCTTTTCGAATCCGTGAGCCGTATTCAGAGTGAGAGTTTTAAACAGCCACTTCTCATTGCCCTAGCTCAGTCAATATGCTAGTCATAGCGACTGGCGGCTTCCGGTCAATCTTGAACACTTTTTGCGTGCGGATTCGTGGGTGTGAGCAACGTGAGGAACTGGCAGGCCGAAAACTCCAACCTCCTGCGGCTTAATTTTTCGTGGCGGGTCAAGCGTTTCGCGGCGGAAAGGCACATCACAACTGTTCTTAGATTGACTTCTTCAGCGCAAGTGGTGGACGCTACCGCGCCAGTCAAGTTGGCGGCATTGCGTTAGCATGACAACCCGTTTGGTTGGTTTTGCATCTCGACTTGAGGGAGTCGTGCAATGCCGCAGGGAGAGTTTCTTGAGGAAACCGCCGACGCCACCTTCTGTGGGAACAACAAGGCGAAATCTGTTCCTGGAATGCACCCAAATCCGAAATGAAGGTGAGTATTTAGTATTGAAGGAGCCTTCATCAATTGTGATGTGAGAAAGAACAAGCATGGAGAAAGTACCAATGGACATTCTTTCGGTCGCCGCGATTAAGCTGGCTTGTACTGTGTGTGGAGGCCACTACGAGACGTACTGCTTTCTCATGAACTGCTCCACGAGGGGTGCCCGGTCGCTCAGGAAACGGAGTGTCCCCCTGCTTTTCAAAGAAGGCTGTTTACGAAAGAGTCGATCGAAGCGCTTGAACAAGCGTGGGAGTGCCTGGAAAAGGGAGCAAGCAAGGGCGGCGGAGAACTTGTGCTGATGCGTCAACCGCAATTGTGATATGTTTTGTCGTGGTTTGAACGCGCGGAGAATAATTCTCGGGTTAAGAGAAATGAGTGAGAATCCGCCGTACAATAAACGTACAATTGATCCGGCATTGTGGTCATTTTAGGCATTCTGGGAATACGTAAAATCAATAACTTACGTATTATCAATAGCCCAGCTAGGACCGATCCCGACCAGGTCCACCAAATCCTTCATTCAGTTTGTCCCTTCTCTACCGTTCCCAACCTTGATTTTTCCAAGTAACTGAGCAAATCAGGACAGCGCCCACCGGTACGACGTCAATACTCTTATTGTTGAGGCCATCGCCTGTAAGTCACAGTCTTTTGGTCGGGGGTCACATCTCAAGGAGAACCAAAATGAAGAAATCGCACGTCCTCGTTATCGTCGCAATTTTGTCAATGTTATTCATTGGCGGTTGCACCCAAACCCAAACGCCAGCGGCAGCAGCACCACCACAGCAAGGCGCTCCTGGACCACAGGGACAGACTGGTCAAACGGGTCAGTCCGGCCAAACAGGACAGACGGGTGATCAAGGACAAACCGGACAGACTGGTCAAACGGGTCAAGATGGCCAGACCGGACAACAGGGCGACAAAG
Source organism: Acidobacteriaceae bacterium (assembly GCA_003140235.1). Classification (GTDB taxonomy): domain Bacteria; phylum Acidobacteriota; class Terriglobia; order Terriglobales; family Acidobacteriaceae; genus Angelobacter. The sequence goes on along the minus strand of PLJN01000074.1, from coordinate 58,821 downwards.
GCCGGACAGGACGAGAAGGCCGGCCTGGTGATACCGGTCAGACAGGCCAAGCCGCACCTTGTCCCGCAGGACAGCACCGCTACACTGATCGTGATGGATCAGTGAGATGCGTCAGGAACAACTAATACAAACGCTACTGCTCCTTGCTCCGCCGCCGCTACGTATAAATTAGCAGGGCGGCGGCGGCTCGGCTACACCGCCCTTGACGGGCAGCGACGTACCCGGAACAGTCTTTCCAGCAGGCGAGGCAACGCAGCCTCGGTCTCTCTTGTAGACCGTCATGTCATGACAATCCACGGTGGGAACGCCCTTGCCGCAGGAGAATGTGCGGACGGAAATCCGCGGACTCGTTTCGTTGATCGTGCTCTTGAGAGCATTGGAGTTGAGGAGCGCCGCTTGTACCGGCAGATCCTGGAACAAGTCACCCAGCGCCAGAGAGAATGGCGGTACTGGATCGTTCTGGTTGATGTATATCTGCACGGATTTCACCTGGCCGGTTTGCAGCAACCGGTTCCAAAGCTGAAGGCTCTCGCGCGTGATCTGCGGCCCATAGAGCACGACGCGGTCCGCTTGCACGTCCTGGTTTTCCAGCGCAGCCAGACAAACCATGGCGCCGTTGCTGTGGCAGGCCAGTTCGCCAAAACTGCGGCCCTTGAGCGAGTTGTACAGGCCTTGCTCCTTGGCTGAGAATTGTCCGCCCTTGAACTCATCGAAGACCACGCGGTTCTTCAAGTCGACCAGCACACTGGTGGAAGCGCCGATCCCCAGCACGAAGTTGTAACGTTGAAAATCGACTCCCGCGGCATAGTTAATGCCGGCGAGTTCCATCTGCTTCTTCAGCATCTCCCGCTCTTTGGCGATAATCGCCGGATCTGCGCTTTGCACGTTGTAGCCCACGATCCACGAAGTACCGCCGATGAACGCGTTGCCCGATGGCCGGTACCGGCGCTGCGTTTGAATGCGAAAATCCGCAGCCATCGCTGCCAGACGTTGTGCCACCATGTCATCTTCCATCTTTAGCCGGACGGCTTCGAGCTTCGCCGCAGCGATCGAGTCCTCCATGCGCTGGCGCAAGACCCGCAGCTCGGCGGCCGACCCCGCGTCGGCAAGTCCCATGTTCGCCCGGTCGAGATGGGCGCGGATGGCCGCGCTATCCGGGGCAAAGCGCAGCGCCTCGATAAACCAATTCGCTGCCTCTCGCCAGTTGCCGCGGTTCGAAGCTGCCAGGCCTTTCTTGTCGGCTTCATCGGCTTTTNNGCCGTTGGCGGTCCGCTATTTCCCGTTGACGCTGTAATTCTTTTTGCTGTTCAAGTTCCAGTTGCTGCTGCCGCTGCTGTTGCTGTTGTTGCTGCCATGTGGGCCGCTGTCGGGTGCTCCCGGTCGTGGGGCACGGACCGCAATGCTGCATGCATTTGTACTCGGCAGTCCAATAGGGTTCACAATGGAGTTGGGCCAGCGCCTGCGATGCCGCGAACACCACCCAGCACGCAATCATTACACGGCAGTAAATGTTCACGCGCATTTGTCGACCCTCCGTCATGATGGACTCTGAAGTTTGTTCCTTGCTCACCGGTCACGCTGAAGATCTGCTGCCAGCTTGCGGACGGATTCGATGTCCTTGTCTATGTCACTGATGATTTTGTCGTACACCGCATAGGACTGGGAAAACTGGGGATAGCGCTTTTGGCAATCCGCAACGTCACTATGGTTCGGGAGTTCATGTTGGGCCAGAACCGCGTTCAGCATATGCCCAACCTGGCCTCCATCGAACTCGCGCTCACCGCCTTGCTCAGGCGGCAAATCAAGCACCACTACGCCCTTGCGTCGCGCACGCGTCGATGCACCCGCACCGCGTATGGTCTGCAACACTGGGTCGTCCATGTATCCCCTTGCCCAGCTTTGCAGTTGCTCAACATCCGGGGCCACCGGGCCACCGGGGCAGACTCTATAGGCCCGAACGGCAGGAATGGCACGAACATCAGACCAGGCGTCGGGAACGCCCGGATATATCTGCGCCATCTGTCCAGGCCGGACATCAACAACATACTTCCGAGTAATCACAAACGGAAAGGAACTTCCAGAATAGTTACCACCCGGGCCCGTTCCGCGGGAAAGGATCAGGATCTCAACAGTGTATTTCTCCGGAGGCAGAGAAAGTTCGACCGCACGGAAGAAATGCAGCGTATCCCCCGCTGGAGAATTGATGTAGTTGTTCAGACGGTTATCATATTCTTCGTGACGCATCCTCAAGACGGAGCCTTGTGCTGTCCAAATCTCCCAGCCCTCCCGAACCTGGTTACCCCCGCTGCCGACATTGCCGAGCGGCACCGTAATAAAATTCTGATTTCTCGGGTCGGGCCCGCGCGGCGGCGCGCTTCTGAGGCGGCCATTCAGATAAATCCAATAGTCGTCTCCGATCATGCCGGCGGGCACCCAAATCTTCAACTTGCCCGCCGCCGAGCGAGGGCCAGTCTGTGCGGCACTGGTGTGAGGCGAGAGTCCTGCAGTCACAAAAAACAGAATCAGCAGAATGGAATAGCGCAGAAACAAAATTCGTGGAGAACGATTCATGTGTCACACGATACCGCATCAGGCAGAACCGTGTCATTTTTTAATTTGGCGTGTTGGTTTTGGCTCCAGGTAAGGATTCGTCGGTTCCGAGAAATCACATCTTGCAAGAAACAGGACCCCGAGGGACCGTCCCCCGAGGTCGCTGGCTGAGTTGCAAAAAGGCTTACTTGCCGCGCCGGTCGTGGCGCAGATCACGGCGGTCATGCCGGATGTCCCTCGTGTCTTTATGGGCGTCCTTGCAATCCGCCGCGCTGCCCGCTTTGCAGCCTTGACGGTCCGCGTGGCGGTCTTTGAGGTCGTGCCTGAGATCTCTCTTGTCTTTGGTGATGTCAGACTGCGCATAACCCACCGCAGCGGTTCCTACGGCCAATACAGCCAGTGCCAGCACTTGTGTCAGATAACGTCGCATACAGGGTGTTCTCCTTTTGGGTTTCTCCAGGTTGAAACTCTTGAAGGCATGAACCCGAAGACGCCGATTAGTTGCGCCAGCGGAAAGATTGCATAGGATTACTTTCGTACAATACTCATGCGCGCCGTTGGACCAGAAAGACAATCCGCGGTTGCGCGACGGCCCACAGCCGGTCTAAGGTTTTTCACACGGAGGCGATCATGCGGGCAATCCTGTGCAAAGAATGGGGCGGACCGGAAAAACTGGTACTTGAACAAATGCCTTCACCGCCCATGCGCGAAGGTGCGGTGCGGATCGCGGTACATGCTGCTGGACTGAATTTCGCTGATCTTCTGCTGATCTCCGGCCAGTACCAGGAGAAACCGGCGTTCCCGTTTTGTCCCGGCATAGAAGTTGCAGGTGTGATCACCGAAATTGGCGCTGGCGTGAGCAACCTTACTATAGGCGACCGCGTGATGGCGTTGATTGGCACTGGCGCCTACTCAGAGGAAGTGGTCGCCAGCGCGGACCGCGTCTACCGCATTCCCGACAAAATGGATTTCGACAGTGCCGCTGGTTTTCCCGTGGCGTATGGCACATCCTACGGCTCATTCGACTGGCGCGCACACCTTCAACCGGAAGAATGGCTCCTGGTACACGGAGCTGCGGGTGGCGTTGGGCTAACGGCAGTCGAGATCGGCAAGGCCCTCGGCGCAAAGGTGATCGCCACGGCGGGCAATCCGGAGAAGCTGGCTATTGCCAAGGAGCATGGCGCCGACTATCTGATTGATTATTCCTGCGAAGATATTCGCGAGCGCGTGAAAACCATCACCGGCGGCCGCGGGGCTGACGTGATTTACGATCCCGTCGGCGGCGATGCATTCGACGCCAGTCTGCGCTGTGTGGCCTGGGGCGGACGCATTGTCATCATCGGCTTTGCCAGCGGACGCATTTCGCAAATTCCCGCGAACCTTGTGTTGGTGAAGAACGTGGACATCATTGGTTTCTATTGGGGCTCGTATCAGGGGCGCAAGCCGGAGTTGCTGCGCCAGTGCTACAGCAAGCTCTTCGAATGGTTTGACGAAGGCAAGCTGAAACCGCATGTCTCCGCGCGATTTGATCTGGCGGACGCAGCCCATGCGTTGGATTTTCTGCGACAGCGTAAATCCACGGGCAAGGTTGTGCTCACCATGGGCCGATGAAGAACATCTCACAGGACAGCGACGAAATCAGCTTTCTCCGCACATGCTCAAGTTCGTTCTGGAAAAAATCTCGCGTTCTCTGTAGTATCTCTTCTTCTTGGAGGTGAGGGTGTCTGAAACCGGTCTGCCGATCTTGCAGAATGGACTTGGCCGCACGCAACGCCGCGATGCATGGTGGGTGGAGATCATTCCTGTGGTCATCGTGCTGGGCGGTTTCGGCGTGTACGCAACTTTTCGCGCGCTTGAAAACGGATTTTACGATCCCCGGCTCTATGGTTTTGTCAGCCCTTATCTCTCGCCATTTTATTCACCACTAATTGATGGCCAGCATCATTGGCTGCCTCAGTGGTTGTCCCCTGCATTTTTGATCCTGGGCGGTCCAGCGGGCTTTCGCGCCACCTGCTACTACTACCGCAAGGCCTACTACCGCGCATTCTTTTTAGATCCGCCGGCATGCGCCGTGGGTGATCGCGGGCACAAGAGTTACAAGGGCGAAACGGCGTTTCCGTTTATCCTGCAAAATCTCCATCGCTATTTCTTTTATCTCGCGCTGGTGTTCCTGGCTTTCCTTTGGTATGACGTGGTCCTGGCTTTCAACTGGCACGGACACTTCGGCATCGGAGTCGGCACGATCATCATGCTGATCAACATCATTTGCCTTTCGCTTTACACGTTCTCCTGCCATTCCTTCCGGCATTTGGTCGGTGGAAAGCTCGATTGTTTTTCCTGCACCGCTGTGAATCGCCAGCGGCACGGCGCCTGGAAAGACGTGAGCGCTCTGAACGGACGCCACATGCTGTTTGCCTGGATCAGCCTATTCTCCGTTGGTTTGACGGACCTCTATGTCCGGTTGGTTTGCACCGGTGTAATCACTGACCTCAAAATACTGTGAATAACAAATACGAGACTCACGAACATGATGTCCTGGTAATGGGCGCTGGCGGCGCGGGCCTGCGGGCCGCGATTGAAGCCATGGCCCAGGGTGCCCGCGTGGCGGTTGTATCCAAGTCGCTGCTGGGCAAGGCGCACACGGTAATGGCGGAGGGCGGCATTGCCGCCGCCATGGCCAACGTAGACCGCGCGGACGACTGGCGCACACACTTCCGCGATACCATGCGCGGCGGCAAGTTCCTGAACAACTGGCGCATGGCGCAACTCCATGCTCAGGAAGCTCCGGACCGGGTACGCGAACTGGAGCAATGGGGCGCGCTCTTTGACCGCACGGCTGACGGCCAGATTTTGCAGCGCGCTTTCGGCGGACACACGTTCAAACGTCTATGCCACGTTGGCGACCGCACCGGACTGGAAATGATCCGCACGCTCCAGGATCGCGGCGTCACCATGGGCTTCGACGTCTTCATGGAGTGCACCATTGTCAAGTTGCTCACCGATGGCAAACGCGTAGTCGGAGCATTTGGATACTGGCGCGAACAAGGACGCTTTGTCGTCTTTAAAGCAAAGTCGGTGATCATTGCAACCGGCGGAATCGGCAAGGCGTGGCCCGTGACTTCGAACTCCTGGGAATACACCGGCGACGGCATGGCGCTGGCTTACGAGGCGGGCGCGGACCTGAAAGACATGGAGTTTGTGCAGTTCCATCCCACAGGGATGGTGTGGCCTCCGGGTGTGCAAGGACTTCTGGTGACGGAAGCGGTGCGAGGCGAAGGTGGCATTCTCCGCAACAAACTGGGTGAGCGCTTCATGGAAAAGTACGACCCGAAGCGCATGGAGTTGTCCACACGCGACGTGGTCGCGCGGTCCATTTACACAGAGGTAAAAGAAGGGCGCGGCAGTGAGCACGGCGGCGCGTATCTTGACATTTCGCACAAGCCGGCGGAGTACGTGAAGCAAAAACTTCCCAGCATGTATCACCAGTTCAAAGAACTGGCGGACGTGGACATCACCAAGCAGCCGATGGAAGTTGGTCCGACATGCCATTACATGATGGGCGGCATTGACGTTGAAGCCGAAACCGCGCAGGCGTCCCTGCCGGGTCTCTTCGCCGCAGGCGAAGCCGCTGCGGGACTGCACGGCGCGAACCGGCTTGGCGGCAATTCCCTTTCAGACTTAGTGGTCTTTGGACGCAGGGCCGGCCTAGGCGCTGCAGAGTACGCTAACAAAGCCCCGGCCGCCAACATTGACGACGCGCAGATCGCAGAAGCTGAGAAAGCAATGCTCGATCCATTTGCACGCAACGAAGGTGAAAGCCCCTATGCTGTCCACCGCGACTTGCAGCAGAGCATGCAGAATCTGGTGAGCATCTTCCGCACAGAAGAAGACCTCCAACAAGCAATGAAAGAATTGGAAGCGCTGAAGCAGCGTGCCGCGAAAGTGCGCGTGGAAGGCTCCCGCATGTTCAATCCGGGCTGGCATCTGGCGCGCGATCTGGTATCCATGCTTATAGTGACGGAAGCGGTGACTCGCAGTGCTATCGCCAGAAAAGAGAGTCGTGGCGCGCACAGCCGCATTGATTATCCCCAGCTCGACGACAAGGTCTGGGGAAAGCAGAACAACGTGACTTCGCGAGACGGCGAAAACATGAAGCTACGGCAGGTCCCGGTCAAAGAAATGCCGGCAGAGTTGCAGCAGGTATTGGCGGAAGACAAGTAAACAGAAAGCGCGGAGGCTAAATGGCGGACGCAGTCTTACACGTATTTCGGGGCGACAAGGACGGCGGTCAGGCAAAAGAATATCGGGTCCCGGTTGCGCCAGGCATGGTTGTGCTGGATGCCTTGCACTACATTCAGGGACACATCGAATCAGACCTCGCCGTCCGCTGGAATTGCAAAGCCGGCAAGTGCGGCTCGTGCTCGGCGGAAGTGAACGGCCGTCCGCGGCTCACCTGCAAAACCCGCATGGACGCGCTGCCTCAGGACAAGCCGATTACCGTCTCGCCGATGAAGACGTTCCCCATCATTAAAGATCTGGTGACGGACGTATCGTGGAACTACGAGGTCAACAAAAAGATTCCGCCGTTCACGCCCAAACCCGGCGTGGAATGGAAGATGTATCAGGAAGACGTGGACCGCGTTCAGGAATTTCGCAAGTGCATTGAATGCTTCCTGTGTCAGGACGTGTGCCACGTTCTACGCGATCACGATAAAAAAGAAAGTTTCGGCGGACCGCGCTTCTTTGTGCGCGTAGCCAGTCTGGAGATGCACCCGCTCGACAACGTCTCCCGGACCAAGCTGCTCAAGGATGAGTTGGGCGTCGGGCTGTGCAACATTACCAAGTGCTGCACGGAAGTCTGTCCGGAAGAAATTCACATTACGGATAATGCCATCATCCCCTTGAAAGAACGTGTGGTGGATGAATACTATGATCCTCTGTTGCGGTTAGTTCGCAAGATTCGCGGCGCGCCCCAGCCTTGAGAGGTACCCCGGTGGAAAAGCGACTCAAAACAATTTCGAAGACCAGCATTCCTGAAGCCCTGGCCAAGGTCCAGCATTACCGCTACCTCAACCAGCCGGAGGAAGCCGAGTCCATCTGCCGCGACGCTCTTGCCGCCGATCCCGAAAACCAGTTCGCGCTGCGACTGCTGGGCCTGACCATTACCGACCAATTTGCAGGAACGCTTTCCGACCGGTACAAAGACGCGGAAACATGTTTTGAGCAACTCACCAGTCCTTACGAACGGTCTTATTATCTGGGGATTCTCTACGAGCGACGCGCCAAAGCTCAATTACGCGTCGGACAACTGGCCCATACGCTGGCGCCCAACTTTGAGAAAGCCATGGAGTGTTTCGAGGCTGCCGAAAAGATCCGCCCTCAGGGTAATGACGACGCTGTTCTGCGATGGAACCGCTGCTTGCGCCTGCTGCAGGGCATGCCAGACTTGACTGATGACAAAGAACTCGAGCCATTCGAGGTCCACGACACTCCGCCACGATAGAGGGACGCTGTCAGCAACCGGGTGAACGCTCCACCGGCGCAGACCGTTTTCCGCAATGGTCTGTTTGAAAATACCAGTCCTGAAACACAAGCACGACCCATAGCAAGTCCTGCCGGTTTCTGGCGCCGGACAAATGCTCCTGCCACTTCACACGAATTGCATCCACATTCAACAGACCGTGCTGCCCCAGCCGGTCGGCAGACAACAGCGATTCAGCCCAGTCGCGCAACGGACCTCTTAGCCAACTGTCAATCGGCACTGAGAAACCCATTTTGGGGCGCGCCACGAGTTTTGCAGGCACGTATTTGTTGAGAACTTGCCGCAATATCCATTTGCCCGTTCCTTGACGAATCTTGAATCGCAAAGGCAGCGTCCACGCAAACTCCACTAACCTGTGGTCCAGAAGCGGAACCCGCGCCTCCAGACTGACGGCCATGCTGGCTCTGTCCACTTTGGTCAGGATGTCATCAGGCAAATAATTCTGCAAATCGGTCAGCATCATGGACTCTTCGAGGTTTGGCAGCCAGGATGCCTGCGTAATGGAATCACGCATGGTTGCGGGTTCTGAAGAATTCACTACGATCTCAGATGGATCATCCCAATAAGAAACCGCACGCAGATAGATTTCAGACCAGGCTTCAGCGCTTGCGAAGTTTGCCAGCTTGTGAAGTTTGTCTCCCGGGGCCGGCAGGCGCGCAGATTTGGGTGTGACCGACCGGAGCATCTGAAAAACGCGGTCAACCCGGCCAGGTGAAATGGAGCGGATCATCCGGGCCATGGTTCGCGGGCCAAACTTGGGTGATCTGCGAATCGCGTTCCACAAACGCCGCGTGAAAATATAGCGATTGTATCCGCCAAAAAGTTCATCGCCGCCATCGCCGGACAAGCTCACCGTGACTTTGTCGCGGGCCATTTTGGAAAGGATATACGTGGGTAACTGCGATGAGTCGGCAAATGGCTCGTCATACATGGCGGGCAGCAAAGGCACCACGTCCAGAGCGTCTTTCGATGTGCCGTAGATTTCCGTATGTTCTGTGCCAAGATGGGCCGCAACCTGCCTAGCATGCGCAGCTTCGTTGTAGCCATCTTCCTGGAATCCGATGGTGAATGTCTTCACCGGGCGGCCACTGTGCGACTGCATGAGGGCGACCACAAGACTGGAGTCAACTCCGCCGGAAAGAAATGCACCGAGCGGAACATCCGCAATCATGCGCAAGCGGACTGCCACGAGAAGTTTTTCTTCCAGTTGCTCGATGGCTTCGGCATCAGAACCAGCGAAGGGTGTCTGCGCTCCGGTTCGGGCCGCCTCACTCGCCGACCAATACTGATGCAACTCCGGCGCGGCCGCGGCTGAGCTCAGTGACAGTCGGTGTCCCGGCGGTAATTTGTGCAGATGCTTGTAAATACAAAAATGCGAAGGGACGCAGGCCAGTCGCATGTAGAGGGACAGCGCATCGCGGCTAATCTCACCACTAAACTCCGGGTACTGGCGAATCGCCTTCAGCTCGGACGCAAACACAAAATCGCCATTGACTCGCCCATAATAAAGCGGCTTGATACCCAGGCGATCGCGCACCAGATGCAGCGTTGCATCCTGGCGGTCCCAGAGCGCGAACGCGAACATTCCCACAAAGCGCTGCAAGGCTGCATCGAGTCCCCAACGCTCCATGGCTTCCAATATGACTTCAGTATCAGAATGGCCGCGCCAGTGGGAGATGCCCAGCTCAGCTCTGATGTCATCAAAGTTGTAGACTTCGCCATTAAAGATGATGACGTAGCGGCCGGAAACGGAAGCCATCGGCTGGTTGCCGCACGGCGAGAGATCAACTACTGACAGCCGGCGAAAGGCCAGACCTATTCCCTTTTTGGGATCGTGATAGGTTCCAGAATCGTCAGGTCCGCGGTGCGCCAGAGTGGCGCCCATCCTCTGCAAGATCTCCAGAGGGTTTTCGCCTCCTCGTTTGGCTTGCCAGAATCCGGCGATTCCACACATAGCGTAAGCTTTTCCCCAACCAACGAGTATAGACGTTGTTAACCACTCAACCTCAACTTCGGGCGAGCGGAATCACTTCAGGACTTAGCCAACGCTCTTGGATTTGGATGACAACGGGTGGGGGGCCTCGGAGGCTTCGCGCCCGACGCTGTAGTAGTGCAGTCCGGCGCTCGCCATGTCTTCGCGACGATAGAGGTTGCGGCCATCCAGAACAATCGGATAATTCAGCAGGGCCTTCAGCCGCGGCAGGTCGAGGGACGCAAATTCTTTCCACTCCGTCAGGATCAACAGCGCGTCGGCGCCCCTGGCCGCGGCATACGCGTCCGGCGCGTATGAGATTGTTTCGCCCAGTAGTCCCCTGGCGCGGTCCATGGCGGCGGGATCGTAAGCAGTAATCTGGCAGCCTTCTTCGAGAAGACTCTCAATGATCTCAAGTGCCGGCGACTCCCGCACATCATCGGTGCCGTCCTTAAATGCAAGTCCCAGAACGGCGAGGCGTTTCTTCTTTAGCGTCCACAACGCCGTCCGCACTTTTTTCATGAAGCGCACGCGCTGCTCCTGGTTAATCCTATGGACTTCATCGAGCAAGCCAAACTGGTAACCGTACTCTTTGGCCACCGCACGAAACGCCGCAACGTCCTTGGGAAAACAGGAACCGCCGTAACCGATTCCCGCGCGTAGAAACCGCGGACCGATTCTGGTGTCACTCCCCAGGCCTTTGCATACGTCTTCAATGTCGGCGCCCACCGCCTCGCAAATGTTGGCCATGGCGTTGATGAATGAAATCTTCATCGCCAGAAACGCGTTGGAAGCATGCTTGATGAGTTCGGCGCTTTGGGCGGAAGTTTCTATGTAAAGCGCCGGAGTCTTGGCCCCATCGGGCGCCGGGACCACGCTCTCTTGCTGGTAATAACTGCCATCGATCAGCGGACCGTACATTTCGCGCAGCGTCTGCGCCGCCCGTTCGGTGTTCGCGCCCACCACAATGCGGTCAGGATATAGAAAGTCAGTAACCGCAGTCCCTTCGCGCAGAAACTCCGGATTGGACACCACGTCAAAATCTGCTTTGCCGCAGCCATTGAGTACCATGGAGCGCTGTATCCACGCATTGGTGTAAACAGGGACGGTGCTTTTTTCGACAATGACCTTGTATCCCTGTGCAGACCGGGCGATTTCTCGAGTTACCGATTCAACATAAGAAAGGTCTGCTTCGCCACTTGCGGCGGGAGGAGTGCCCACCGCGATCACGATGACCAGCGAATCCTTTACAGAGTCCGTCAGCGAAGCTGAAAAGCTGAGCCGGTGGCCCCGATGCCGCTGCAGCAACTCTTGCAGGTAGTCTTCATGAATGAGGGATTTGCCGGCATTTAGTGCTGTGATCTTGTCGACATCATTGTCCACACACACCACGGTGTGGCCAAGCTCCGCAAAACACGCGGCAGCAACCAACCCAACATATCCAGAGCCTATGACCGCAATTCGCATCCGTGGTCCTTTACCGGTAAGTCTATCTAATGTAGCAGATTGCTGGAGAGTTCCTGGGCTGTGGTCGGGCCTGCCAACCGGACCATCACCGGCGATTACTTCGCGGTCGCTAATCTTTTCTGAGTCGAAGCAAACTCAGGAAAAAGCTTGCCACGGCAATCTCCACGCCCAGAGTCATGGCCACCGCTGCGGGCAGGGTAAGGCGAAGCATCTGCGAGACATCCAGCGGGCCAAAATGGTGTGCGTGCCATGAAGCGACGGCATAGATGGACAATCCCAACCCCGCGAAAAACACCAGAAGGCCCGTAACCAGTCCGTTTTCAAGATTGGCGTAGGAAAAGAACTTCTCCAGTTTGCGATCAGGCGGCAGCAATCCTTCGGAAATTGCGAAAACTTTTGCAAAGACCGCGATGGTGATGACCTGAAAGCCCAGCAAAATCGATATCGCGGAATAGACCAGCGTATCCACGTCGAAAGTAACGGAGCCTATCCGCTGCGGGCCGGCGATGAGCCCGGCACTCACCAGGATTCCCGCCAGCATGAGAGCGGCGCCGGGATAAAGAAACAGCCAGCGCGGACTATACAAAAGCAAGAAGCGCAGAGTGCGCCAGCCATCTCTCCAGGTATGCAGATGAGGCGGACGACCGCGGCCGTCCGGCGACAATGTAGTCGGCACTTCGGCAACACGCATTCCCATCACGGACGCCTTGACCACCATTTCCACGGCAAATTCCATGCCCGTGGTGCGCAGCTTCATCTTTTCATACGACTCTTTGTTGAAGCCTCGCAGGCCACAATAGATATCTCCACAAGGCGCCTTAAAGAAGACGCGCCCGACTTTCGTCAATCCCGGATTGCCCAAATAGCGATGCAGGAGCGGCATGGCCCCTTTGGCGATGCCTCCGCGGAAGCGGTTCCCCATCACCAACTCGGCGCCCTTTCTCAGTTCAGCCAGAAACCGCGGAGCGTGGGAGAAGTCGTAACTCTCATCCGCATCGCCCATGACGATATATTTACCCAAAGCCGCAGCAATTCCCCCCTTCAGAGCATTGCCATAGCCTCGCTCTTTTACGTTCACCACGCGGGCGCCACAATCCGTGGCGATTTGCTGGGACCCGTCAGTGCTGCCGTTGTCCGCTACGATGACCTCACCGCGAATGCTCGCGGCGCGCAATGTGTCCCGCGCTTTGGTAACGCAAGTGGCGAGAGTTGCAGCCTCGTTCAGGCAAGGCATCACAACCGACAACTCAATGGGGTCTTGTGCTCCGGCCGGAGCTTCCAGCGGCATTTCCAGGCTCGTGGTCATGAAGTGTCGGGAAGATGGTATCTCATCTAACTCGCTTTCAGAAGTGTAGTGGCTCCCCGCGCAGAGTCAACAGAACCAGCAAATACTTAAGTCAGCCGCGGCTTCCGGCAAAGAATTTGATACTGCGCCCCGAGTGGCACTCGTGAAGCGTAGGGTTCTAGGACTCGGAACCAACTCAAAAACTTCGGAAAAAAGAAGCGGTAGTGAAGGCCAATGATCTCAAAACCCTCGCGCTGCAACAGACGTAAAGCTTCCGGTGGAGTGAGGGTATTTGCATCGCGATCAAACTCGAGCCGGGACATTACGTAGCGTGTGCCTGGATTCCATGGGTTATTTTCCCAGAAAGCAAAAAGACCGCCCGGACGGAGACAGCGACGAATGTAATCCACCGATTCATCTCTGTCCGCAATAGGAACATGGTGAAAGACGCCATTGCAATAAACCAAATCAGTCTCACCCCGCGGGACATACTCCTTGAATTCAAGAAAAGAGCAACGCGCGGAGGCGTGCTGCCGTCTGGCGACTTCAAGAGACCGGCGAGAAACGTCCAACCCCAACACAGAGTCCAGGTTGAAAGCCTGGCTCAGCAGAATACACGTATCGCCGATTCCACAGCCGAAATCAATCGCGGACCTGGGCTGCTCCTGCAATCGTTGCGCGCAGCCTGCCAGCCACTTGACCCGCTCTTCGGCGTAGTAACCCTTCGTCTCGCCTGTTAGGGCCAAAGCATGGTTGAGCTCGGCGTCGTAGCCGTCAGCGTGCTGGTCGAATTGGTGGCTGGCTTCCGCTGGCTCCGCACGCCCTGACTCGGAGCGGCTTCCCTCAGGTGCTGTCGCTGGTCCACTCATTGGCGAATCCACAATAACATGCGCCGTGGAACGACGCTCCAGGATTACTCTCGTTGTTCTCGCTTCCCTTGGTCTTCACGGAAGCCCGCCTTTGATAGACTTTTTGCATGGCGTGGGCCCTCGAACGCAGCCTCAGATCGTTCAAGAAGAGTGTAAAGTCGCTGACTGCCGGACCTTTCTGGCTTCGCTATGGAACACTCGCGCCCTACCGGGCCCTCTGTGCCGGCGCATCCGCACTTACTGGACTCACCCGATCGGGGGCACGGCATGCCGAAGCCAACGTTGGCGAATCCGTCGATTACATTGCTTCCGTTTTCAATATGTACAAATCCGCCGCCGGAGTAGAGAAGTTTCACGGACGAATCGCTGAGATTGGTCCCGGGGACAGTTGTGGCGTTGGCCTGATGTTCCTGGCCAGTGGTTGTGAGCAGGTCGATCTGGTAGACCGCTTTTTTTCCACTCGCGACGAGCGGCGGCAGCAAGCTGTCAACCGTAATTTAGTGGAACGGCTCCCGCAATTGGCTTTGCTCAGGAGAAATGGGAGTTTCGCGGAATCGTCATTCCCTGCCTTGAAGCGCCACTACGGCGAATCTGCCGCCGCTGAAATCTTCTTCAAGGCCAATAAAGATTATGACTATATTGTCTCCTGCGCGGTGCTGGAGCACGCTTACGACCCGCTTGCGGCGCTGTCGGCAGCCGGGTCGGCTCTCAATAGGGGCGGCATGATGCTTCATCAGATCGATTGCCGGGATCATGGACAGTTCTCGGAGAGCTTTCACGAATTGAAGTTCCTGGAGCTTTCTGAATCCATGTATGCGCCTCTGAAATGGCGCGGAGGACCGAACCGTGTCCGGCTCAGTGCGTACGTCAATGCTCTGCGGCAGGAGCGAATGGACTTCACCATTTACGTCAATTCATTAGCGGGCATTGCGGAAGAGCTTCCACCTTGCACGGTGCTGGAAAACGTTGCCCGCCCGCTTCTCGATGCATCCCGCGAGTACGTCTCGAAAGTCCGGTCTGGTCTGGCGATACCCTTCCGCAGCATGTCAGATGAAGATTTGATGGTTACGCGATTTCTCATGGTCGCAGCCAAGGCCTCATCTTGAGAACAGCCGGGCTCACGAGGTCAGATATTTCTCGTAGAGATCTTCATAGCCCCGGGCGACGGACGCCAGCGAGAACTCTGTCTCCACGCGCCGTCGTGCTGCCTGGCCGAGTTGTCGGCGGCGGTCGGCGCCGCTCTCGACGAGCTGGTTGATGGCACTCGCAAATGCCTCAGGACTGCGCGGCGGCACCGCTAACCCAGTATCAGAAACCAGGTACGCGCTGTCTCCAACGTCCGTGACGACACAGGGGACCTCGCAAGCCATGGCCTCTCCCACAGCATTGGAAAATCCTTCGCCCCAGGCGGACGCGGAACAAGCGATATCCAAGGCCGCCGTTACGCGCGAGACATCTTTCCGTTCCCCCAGTAATAGCACGCGGCCATCAAGCTGGTACTCGGCCATTAGCCTCTGCAACTCGGGTTCATCGTGAGTCACTCCCATTCCAGCGAGCAAGAAATGCACGTGGGGATGCGCCCTTGCCACGAGGCTCGCGGCTTTCAGAAATCCTGCATGATCTTTCATTGGATGGTAGCGCGCGATGAGTCCAACCACGACAGCATCCTCCGGCAAACCCAGTTCAGCGCGGACCTGGTGACGCGCCTCAGGGTCGGGACGAAACTGCCGGCAATCGTATCCAGTGGGAATCACCGCCGACCTCGCCGCACAGTAGCCGAAAGATTGGTGTTGCTCACTGCTGATCCGGCTGTTGTAAATGATGGCCACCGGCTGGCGAGACAGAGGAACTCCGATCCGAACCAGGGCTGCCGTTGACCGACGTTCGTTGGAAATGTCCTGAATAGATTGCTGAATGTTCCATAAGACCGGCAGCCGCGGGACGAAACAATTGGCGGCAAGGCTCGCGGCCAGATTGCCGTGGTACATCCAGCCCACAATGAGCTGCGGGCGAAAGCTGCTGACCAGAGGCACGATAGAAAAGAGCCGGAATGGGTCCAGAAATGATTTGCACATGCCAAGGGCATGAACAGGAACACCCAGATCGGCGATGCGTGGGCCGAGGGTCCCTTCATCACTCAGCGAAACAACAGCCTGGTCCCATTTGTCGTTGCGGGCCGAGAGAAGCTTCAGCAAAGTCATCTCGCAGCCAGCGGCTTGAAGGCCGGTGATCACGTGCAGTATCCGCGGGCTGCCGCCGATACGCCGGGTTTGCTTGGCGGTGCTTTGCATGAATGGAGTTGCGTGCATCAAGCCTTGATTTTCGAACATCCGGTGACAACACCTAAGGTGCAGTGCCGTGCTTCGCAGGTCTGCTGGTTATGATATCGTAACTAGCATTCCTCAATATGCATCCGTCTGCCTCTACGACCTCTTTGACGCCCTGGTACTCAAAGCACAGCCTGCCGCTCCTGCTGCTGATGGTCTTGCTGTCGAGGCTCGTGTTCGCTTTCATTGTTTGGAAGATCAATGGCCCTTCGGGCTTCATTAGCCGTGATACGGACAGCTATCTACAACCGGCCCGTTCGCTTTTATACGGATCATTCCTGGCGAACGGATCATTTTCTCTCCAAGGAATGCCGGAGACCTTCCGGACCCCTGGGTACCCTCTTCTCTTGGCTCCCGCCGTCTTTTTCGGTCACTTAGTTCTCATTGCAGTCTTTGAGAATCTGCTTTTCGCAATCTGTTCCGCTTGGTTACTCTGGCAGATTGCCACCGAATTAATGCATGACTCCAGGACCGCGATTTGGGCGGTCATTTTTTATTGTTTCGAGCCGATTGGCTTCTTAAACTGCCTGAAGCTTCTGACCGAAACTGCATTTACAACTCTGTTTTTGGCGTTTGTATGGATTTTGGTGCGCTTTCTTCGCGGACCTACGTATTCAAAGCTGGGGCTTGCAGCTCTCACTCTCGGAGCGGCAACATACGTACGCCCCGTGTCGCTTTATCTGGGGTTATTTGGCGTACCGTTGTTTTTTCTATTTCTTCGCACCTTACCCTGGCCAAAGAGAATTTCATGGGCGGCCTTATTCCCGGTTTTGTTTGCGCTTACTCTGTCGCCGTGGATTCTGCGTAACTCGTCTGTTGCCGGCCTCAACTCTTTTTCGTCCATCCCGGACTCAAACCTCTATTTCTATGCCGCGGCCGCAGTTGAAGCCAAGTTACATCACCGCAATTTCGCTGACGTTCAAAAGGAATGGGGAATCGATCCCCCATACTACTTTCAGATTCATGAAGAACAGCGTGCCTGGTCGCAGGGGAAGATAGCGCGGTTCTGGCGCAGAGAGGCAACTAAAACACTGGGTGCTCATCTGCCGACCTACTCCCTGCTGCATGCCAGGGGGTGCGCCATGGTGATGTTCAATCCCGCCATCAGTGAGGTGCTCCGAGACCTAGGGATTTATCCAAATTTCGGCAGCCCGATCTCCACAAAATTGGAGCAAGGCATTCTTCCCACGATTGGATGGCTGTTGCAAGAGTATCCCTTAGCCGCCTTGCTGCTGCCGGCCTTGTTGATCCAGCTGTTGCTCTACTACTGGTTGGGATTCGCCGGCTTGCGCCGTTTGCCGCCGGATACGCGTGCCTTTTTTGCCGGCTTGATTGTGTACTTCATTTTGATCTCGGGAATCCCGGGATCATCGGCCCGTTACCGTGCGCCTTTCATGCCTTTGATTTGTATCGCCGCCGGTGTTGCCGTTACCCAGTGGAGAAAATCCAGAAAACCAGTTGCCATCGAGCCTGCTATGTGCTGACTGGCTGTCGATCCATGGCGGGGACCGATTCGGGACGTCGCCTAAGAAATGTGGTCGCAAAGACATAGAAATACCAGCGCAGATAAGCCGGCGCCCAACGCATCACGCGAAAACGGCTCTGTCCATGGGTTCGTTCACGCCATTGCGCCGGCACCTCCGCTATGCGCCACCGCAGGCGGTGGCACTTGGCCAGTAGCTCGATACTGTAAGTAAAGCCCTGGGTAGATTCGATTTGCACGCGATCGAGCAAGCGGCGCGAGAACAGGCGAAATCCGTTGCTGGAGTCTTTGGTGGGAATACGTCCGAAATGGTGCAGCGTAAAGGCAGAAGTCCGCACCAGCACGGCCTTCATCCAGGGACATCCCACCATGCTGCCGCCGTGGATAAACCGGCTGGCACAGACAATGTCATTGCCCTGTTGGGCTTTTTGCAACATGGCATCGAGGATGCCGGCGTTGTAGTCGTCGTCCGCGGGATACACCAGAATGAAGGGCGCAGAACTGTGCTGGAAGCCGGTCATGATTGCCTGGTGCGCGCCGCGTCCCTGGTTCCGAACGAACTCCAGATTGGCAAACCCGCCGTGCTCGCGGATGGCGCTCAGCGTGTCGTCTTCCTCAAAATCATAACAAATCAGCACACGATACGAGGCCTTGACGTGGTCCGCGAAGGCTTGCAAGGTGCGCACAATGTTGCCACCTTCGTTATAGACGGGAATGACGATGTCGAGTTGCGGCGCGTCAGAGGACATTCCCAGAGTCCTTGAAGAACCCCCAAACGTCGAAAACCGGCTTGCCGCGCAGATCGAGCTGTTTGTAGATGCTGTGCGGCGTGCCGAGCAACAGCACATCACTGCGTTCGATGACCTCCTCGACAGGCCTCAGTTCGGGGTCGCACTGAACGAACGGGTCCGTGGTCAAAACTTTTTTTACATGCATCATGAGCGTGTTCTTGAGCTTGTAGCTGAGAGAGGAGCGGATGTCGTCCATCTCCGGCTTGAAAGCCATGCCCAACAGCCCTACCGTAGTCTGGGACAGATCGCACAAACGGCGCATCTCGTCGACCACATAGAGGACCAGCCCCTCGTTAATCAGCATGGCAGCGTGACCAAGCGCAAACTGGTTGCGAGCAAACGCCGCCAGTTGCATGGTGTCCTTGAACAAACACGGACCGGCAGCGAAGCCGGCTCCGGGGATTCTAGCGGCGCGCGGATAGTTGCGCTTCATCGCGTCCAGAATGGCGTTGTAGTCGGCGCCCGCGGAGCGCGCAATCATGTAGAACTGGTTGGTGGTGGCGAATTCAATATAGCGATAGGTATTGGTAAAAATCTTGGCAAATTCCGCTTCAATCGGCCTGACCCGCACGATCTCAGATGTGAGCAAACCAAAAAGCAATGCCGCAGCTTCTTCCGCCTGGGGCGTACAGCCACTGACAATCTGCGGCATGTTGCCCAGTTCCTGAATGCCATAGCCCTGCACCACTCGTTCCGGGCAAAATGCCACTGGAATGTCCCGACCGTGCTGCTTCAGGTAGTCAGCCAGCCAATCGGTGGTGCCGGGATATACAGTTGAGCGCAGAATTAGAAGCTGGCCATCTGCCAGATGAGGCAATAGAGCATCGACGCATGCTTTGATTACTTTCAGAGAAGGATTCAGGAACTCATCCACCGGCGTACCGATGGTTACAATGACGGCGCCTGTAGATGGAAGATCGGAATTGCGGCTGGCGAAAACAAGCCTGCCCTTATCGAGCGCGTCGCGCAGGAGTTCTTGCGCCCCGTGTTCGATGAATGGCACAACCCCGGCGCGCAGTTGTGCGAGAGCTGTTTCGTTCAAATCATTGATCATCACCCGCAGGCCCTTATTTGCGAATGAAAGGGCCAGGGGAATGCCAACGTGTCCAGCGCCCCCAACGACAGTTACATCCACCGCCGTCTCCTGGAACGTCTTTTTGGCGGTTTCTCGAATCACAGAAGGTTGGGTCATGGTTTTGATCCAAAAGTCAGGACAAACGGCCGGAACCGCTTCACAACACTGGGCCGGAAAATAATGCTATCCATCAAGTTATACACCGGGAGCGCAAGCCGAGCCAGAGAAGAGGCGACGTAGCGGTACGAAAGCCCGGCAAGGTACTCTGTACCCGTAAGAAATCCAGCGGCGGTAAAGCTGCCGGCAATCTGCTCGGCCAATACCGGCCGCTCGTTGGGAGTGACTCCGATGGGACTATAGAAAGGCGAGTCCCTGTCGCGGTACAACCACATCAAAGGATTGCGACGGTTGGGGTCGAACGCCACAAATCTGCCGCCCGGCCTCAAAACGCGAAAGACCTCGCCGGCACAGCACGCGGGGTCAGGGAGGTGATGCACGAGGCCGCTGAGAAGAACACCGTCAAGACTCGCCGAGGCAAACGGCAGCGCTTCAACATCGCCTTCCACAAACTCTGTGTGCGGATATTTAAGGCACGCCAGTTCCAGTAATTTAGAGCTGAGGTCCAGACCCACGCACTCATACCCACGATCGTGCAAAGCTGAGGAAAATACGCCGGAACCGCATCCCAAATCCGCGACCTTTGCGCCGGGAGCCAGGCCGCTCAATCGCACGAACGCATCAATGAGCTTACAGGTGGCGGCGCCGGTGAAAACGTTGTACTCGTCTTTGGCGGCATGCGCGTCAAAGAACTCGACTTCCTTGCTCTTGTCTTGACTGAAGGTCACTCGGGCGATCCTGTTCAGGCTTATGCCCTAAATGATGCGCGGCTCGGTAAGGGGCACAATGAATTTTCCTTTGTACCCACGTTCCCTGAGCTTGGGGGCCAACTCGTCCGCGATATGCCAGGAAAAAATAATCGCATATTCCGGTTGGTCTTCAAAAATCCGTCCCTCTTCAATCACCGGGATCAGCGTACCTGGTAAATATTTTCCAATCTTAAGTGAGCCTTGGATTTCGACGACGTAATCCACAATGGCATCATCGAGACCAAGATAGGTTACCAGCGTGCTGGCGCGCGAAGGCGCGCTGATACCGCACACGCGTTCTCCCTTGCTCTTGATTTCGTGGAGCATCGCCATCAGTCGTAGCTTGGAAATCATCACTTCATTCCGGAAGCGACTGAGGCGGTCCACCATGTCCGCTCCGTGAGGCTCACTGTCAATAATTTTCTGCACCGTTTCGCGCACCGGGTAATCCCCTTTGCGCGCCGCATAGACCCTGATGGACCCGCCGTGCGTTGGGATGTGGCGCGCATGGAAAACCTCAAGACCGTGCATCTCCAGCAAGTAGCGCAGACTGCGCAAAGAGTAATACCGAAGATGCTCGTGGTACACGGTGTCATACTGCAGGCGGTCGAGCAACCCAATCAGGTAGTGCGATTCCGAGATGAAAACACCCTTGGGCGCCAGAAGTTCAATGATGCCATCGGTAATGGAATGAACATCCTCGATGTGCGCGAAACAGTTCGCGGCGGTGATCACCCGCGCTGGACCGTGCTCGCTGCGCACTTTGCGCGCTACATCGGGACGGAAATAGTTCTGCAGCGTGGGAATACCTCGCTCCAGCGCAAGTCTACCTACGTCCGTTGGTTCAATGCCGAGGACCTTGTGGCCGTGGTCCTGAAAGTTCTTAAGCAGTGTGCCGTCGTTGGAACCAATGTCAATCACCAGGTCTTCGGGCCTAAGAGCGAGGAGTTCGCAGGATTCACGATGAAGGTCGGCGAAATTCTCGCGCAGGATGCGAGTGGTGCCGCTCGTATAGGGGTAGCCCGGAGGAAAAATGATCTCCGGATCAACCGAGAGTCCCAGTTGCACCAGTTCGCACCTTGAGCAGTAGAGAAGGCTGGTTGGATACGATGGCTGCTCCTCGGGAACCTCTCCAATGAGCCGCATCTGATTCACCGGAGGCATGTATCCGAGGAACAATACGTGTTTTAATTCGGGATTTTCACAAACCTGGCACGAGCTTATCACCACGCCAGATCCGGTGCCCGCGGCCAGGGTGTTCGCAACTGTCGTCATAGGGAGGTCTCTAATGTCCTTTTCGCCAATGCTCCAAAAATCATAGCACGCCCGCGCTGGGGTGCTTCCGGTACCAATCGCAAATGATGGGCAGTCCTTCCTCGAGTGAAAAGCGCGGCGAATAGCCGCAGGCCGCGAGCTTACTGATGTCCGGACACCGCCGCTGCGTGCTCCCTGCACTTAACTGGCCGGGTTCGAGTGCGATCTCACGTCCCAGACATGCAGCCACACGCCGCGCCAGATCAGCAACGCTAACTTCTTCCCGGGTCCCGATGTGGTAAATCCCCAAATGCGCGCCCTTCTCCTGCGCAAGCATGACACCATCGACCAGGTCGTCGATGTAGCAGAAACTGCGCGTTTCCTGGCCCGTGCCCTGGATCGGAAAGCGAATGCTTCCCTGCGGCTGCTCCTGCGACAAGCGTTGCGTGCGAACGATGAATTGCGGAATCACGTGCTCCCATCCCATGTCCGGCCCGTAGACGTTGTGTGGACGGTAGATCACGACCCGCTCAAAATACTTGCGGCCAAAATTGATGGCCAGCAACTCACTGATGATCTTCCCGCCACCATAGGAGTAACGAGGGTTCATGGGATCGGGCACGACCAAGGGAACGTCTTCTGCGGTGGGAATACCGGGTGGAGTCTGATAAACCTCAGAGCTGGAAGCCAGGAACAGTTTGCCGACGCCATGTCTGCGGCACGCGTCAACCACGTTCATCATGCCTTTGACCCCGACTTCCAACACCAACTCAGGCATGCTGTAGAAGTGTTCCGTTCCGTTGACAAACGCGAGATGGTGGACCGCATCCACGCCTTGAACAGCGCGGTCCACGGTAAAGGGGTCGCGGACGTCCCCCTCAAGCAATTCAAAGTCCGCGCGAAGGTCCGCCAGGCGTCGCTCCGCGCCGCGGGAATTGTCGTCGAGGACTCGGACTCGATGCCCTTCCCGGACCAGCCGCCGCGTGATGCCGGAGCCGATGAACCCTGTTCCACCTGTCACCAGGAAAGTTTGCTTTGCTACATTGCTCATGTTTTGACCCAGCGGCCTTCCTGGTGCGAGCTCTGTGCCGCAACAATCAATTCTTGTACCCGCAGACCATCACGAAAATCAGGCCGCGCTGGCGTGCCGTGTTCAATCCACTCACAGAATTGCCGCGCCAGCCGCGAGACTGGCAAGATCCGGCCATCCTTCCAGATATCTTGTTCTTCATCGTCTATGGCAATCGATGTCATATCTGCGCCGGGCCTCCGACCATGAAGCAACCGAAAACCCCGCATGTAATCTTGAGATGAGTTTTCCAACACAAGACTACCATCCTCGCCGTAAAACTCGATTCTGTGGCCGCTGCCGGAAAATGCGGCAGCGCTCATGGCCAGCATGCCTGCGGCGCCGCTGCTAAATTCCATCGTCAGGCTCACTGCTGTATCCGCGGAACGCGAATCGTTCGGTAGACGAAAGAGACGTGCGCTGAGCCCGGCAATCGGACCGGCAAACCACTCCAGGTAGTGCAGGCAGTGGGACACGAAATTGGCGAGCGAACCTCCGCCTTGCGACGTGGTTGATTTCCAGTTTTCAATACGCGCGCGATTGGTGTAACTCTCGGTTTGCCAATTCACCACCACATGTCGCAAGTTACCGATGGCGTTCTGCTGCAGCATCTGCCGTGCGTGCGCGAACGCCGCAACGGCGGTAAAGTTGAAGTCCACCATGTTGGCTACACCAGCCAAACCTGCGTGCTCGGCCAGACGGTGGGCGCCAGCCAGGTGGATGGCGAGGGGCTTCTCGGCGAATACAGGCTTCCGCGCCTGGAGCGCGCCCTGAACAATGTCTGCCTGGAAGTGAGGCGGAACAGCCACGGCAACCGCATCCACGTCGGGCGACGCAATCAGCTCACGCCAGTCGCCGTACGCGTGTTCGATTCCCAGTTCGGAGGCCGCGCTTTGTGCGCTCTGCAAACTGGCAGCGGCGATAGCGATGACCCGGCAACGAGGATCAACCCGAAAAGCAGGTATGGTAACGTTTTTCCCGTAGCCGCATCCGACTACTCCTAGCCGAATTTCCATGCCAGATTCTCCACGAGTCCTTTTGAAAATGAAACAAGTATCCTAGCATCTCAATCGGACCCTAAAGGCAAAGAGCCGGCGATTGGTAGTGTCCTAATTAGGACACTACCCGGCGATTGGGTACTGATCTAATTCTGTGTTGGTAAATGTGGTCACAGAGCCTTGCTGAACTGATTGGGGCGGCGTAGAATTGACCGCCTATGGCTTCCAACCACGCCAGCGCTCCTGTTCGTCGTCCAGTTCAGCAACAATCGGTTTACTCATTTTTTACCCCATCTTCCTGTGAATTGCCAGCTCTTTATCTCCTGGCCACGGTGTTCCAGCATCCCGATCCTGCTCGAAAACCTGGATAGATTCGCGGAGCCCCTTGATCTTCGACTCCAAGGAGGAGATCATTTCCTTGGCGTCTTGGATGGCAGTTTCCCAGCCTTCTTTTTTTTCGTATTCTTCATTTTTCTGTTGACACACCTATCTACTCATAGTGTATAGTTGCGTGCATAGGGCCATATGACAGACATCGATTACAGGACGGCATTGGTTGCGGAAATGAACAAACTCGCGCAATTGGAAGCCGCCAAGAAACGCACCGAAGATGAGATTTTGCGCTGCCGCCGTAGAATCGCAAGCCTCTCCGAACTCGTCAAAGATGCTGACGAGAAAAAGTCCGCACTGACGAGGCGACTTGTCGAGAGCTTGGCGCGATATAACGTTGAACAAAGCTTGACCGACGACATCCGCAAGATTATCCGTGCGGCTGGCCAGTTTGGTATCCCCAAAGATGCAATCCGAAGTGAACTCTCCAAGCTTGGAAACAGCATTGAAAATCACTCGAATCCTTCCGGAACGGTGAACTCTATTGTCAAACGATTGGTCGAGAAGGGCGAAGTAGAAGAAGCCTCCGACTTGCTTGGGTTCAACACGGTTGTCAAATGGAAGGAGATGGACTTCTGGCAGTGGTTCATGAAGGAGGCTGCCAAACAAAAATGACTTCTGGCACAAAAAGAGATTTAAGCGTTCAAAGGTTCGGGAGCAGAGCAGCGATATGCTCCGATAGAAAGGAGGAAGCCAATGAGAGACCCACCGTTGAATGATTAAACGCAGGGCATTCAAGGACAGCAATCCTTAAATGCCCCCTTGGGGGTGTAGCTCAACTGGGAAGAGCAACGCACTTTGAATGCGTAGGTTGCGGGTCCGATCCCCGCCGCCCCCATCAAACGTAAACGCCTCGGCGCTGGCAGCAACCAACACCGGAGCTAAATCAACATCGCAGGGATAAGCTGCAATGCCGACCTCATCAGCATTTAAGGCTTTTTCCCCGCAGAAATCAAGGGGGATAAGAGCCATGACGTGCATTCGCTGTAAACACGATACCGCTAATAAATTCGGGACTTACGGAAGACGCCACCCGGCGTAAGCGAGAAACTGAGCGTTTCGTACGGCCAACCCCCAAGGCGTTATGTCGTGTAGAATGTTAGACATTGCAGCTGCTGGGAGGGACGTTCCTACCGCTTGAAGCCCTTCGGCCGCAGCGCTTTTGGCTGCTAAGCGAGCGGTCTGCGGCAGTCCTAACAGGAGAAACGAGCTTTAGTGCCTTTGCGTATCGAGAGTGTTCACTTAAATGATATCGTGGTTATTTTGCCACAAGTCCAGGGAGACTCCAGAGGCTTCTTTATGGAGACCTTTCGGACTGACCAGTTTCAAGCTCTAGGCCTGCCCAACGAATTTGTTCAGGACAATCACTCTCGCTCCAGCAAAGGGGTTCTCCGCGGCCTGCATTTTCAATGGGATCCGCCGATGGGCAAGCTCATGCGCGTGACCAGCGGAGCGGCCTTCCTGGTTGCCGCGGACATCCGCAAGGGATCTCCCACGCTGGGACAATGGTTCGGCCTGGAAGTCTCGGCGGAAAACAAGAAGCAGGTTTGGGCCCCCTACGGCTTTGCCCGTGGCTTTTACGCCCTTACTGACGCCTGCGAAGTGCAGTACAAGTGTACGGGGACTTACAATTCGCAAGGCGAAGGCGGAATTGATTTTGCCGACCCGCAGATCGGCATCGCGTGGCCGGTGGACGTGGCAACGGCACAGACGTCGAAGCGAGACCGGGAAGCACAAAGCCTGGCACAATGGCTGGCCGCTCCTGCTTCCGACAACATTCTCTATCACGGAAATGACTTGCCGAAAAAGACTGGATAAGCATTCCTGTGTTCCGCCCGCGCCGATTACGAATACCAATGATGACCAACAAGGAGAATGATGGCTAGAAACAAGCTACTTTGTACGGGAGCGGCAGGCTTCGCCGGAGCGCACGTTGTGCGCCACCTGATGACCAATACCGATTGGGACATCATTGGATTGGACCGGCTGAGCTATGCAGGGTCGCTGGAGCGCTTGGCGGAGTGGCAGGGGAATCCCCGGCTGAAAATGGTATTTCATGATTTCCGGGCCGCTTACCCCACCAGCGTTTTGAGAGCTCTTGAGGGGGTCCGATACATTATTCACAATGGGGCGGAGACCCATGTGGAGCGCTCCATTCACGATCCGGAATCGTTCGTGATGTCCAACGTGGTTGGCACCATGAACACTCTGGAGGCGGCGAGAGCGCTGCAGGTTGGCCATTTTATCTATGTTTCCACCGATGAAGTCCACGGTCCCGCTCCCAGCGGTGTGGATTTCACCGAAGATTCTCCCATCCGGCCGTCGAATCCTTATTCCGCGTCCAAGGCTGGCGGAGAGGCGCTGGCATTCGCCTGGTCGCGGTGTTACAGAGTGCCCGTGACTATCACCAGGACCATGAACCTGATCGGCGAAAGACAGCATCCGGAAAAATTTGTACCGATGTGCATACGCCAGGTCCTGCACGAACACAAAGTCGCAATCCACGGACGACGGGAATGTAACGACAAATGGACCGTTGGGTCCCGCAAGTGGATACACGCCCGCAACCAGGCGGACGCCTTGTTGTTCCTGTTGCGGTCGCAAGACGGGAAAGACAAAGCGGCGGCAGCCAGGGTCGCCCATGGCGAGACCTATCATGTTGCGGGCGAAGAACGAAGCAACCTGGAAATCGCGCACTTCATCGCCAAGACTCTGGAGAAAAAACTGGATTATGAAATGGTGGACATTCACGCCGACCGTCCCGGGCACGATCTGCGATATAGCCTTTCTGATGAAAGCATCAAATCTCTCGGATGGAATCCACCTGTTGCCTTTGAAGAGTCGTTGCGCCGTTGCATCGAATGGTCCGTACGCCCGGAAAATCTCAGATGGCTTGAGGGATGAACCATGAGAGTCGCAGTGTTCGGAGCCAACGGCCAACTGGGCAAAGACGTTGCTGCGGCATTCCTGGCGCAGGGCGATGAAGTTGCGGCCCTGACCCATGAAGACGTGGAAGTTACCTCGCCCGACTCGGTGAAGCAATGCCTCGAAAGCGCTCGGCCGGAGCTGGTCATCAATACCGCCGCGTTTCACAATGTGAATCGGTGCGAGGATGAGCCGGCGCGCGCCTTTGCCGTCAATGCCCTGGGCGCGCGGAACGTGGCCCAGGTAACCGATTTACTCGAGGCCAAACTTGTTCACATCAGCACGGACTACGTTTTCGACGGGACAAAATCCACGCCCTACACCGAAGAAGATCAGCCCAGACCTTTGAATGTCTACGGAAACAGCAAACTCTCTGGAGAGTATTTTGTGCGTTCGATCAATCCTCGTCATTTTGTAGTGCGGGTTTCGGCCATCTATGGCGAGAATCCCTGCCGGGCCAAAGAGGGATTGAATTTTGTGGAGTTGATGCTGAAGACGGCGCGCGAGCGCGAAGAGGTACGGGTTGTGGATGACCAACGGGTGACGCCAACTCCAACGGTCGAAATTGCCCGGCAGCTGACCTTACTCAGCAAGACCTCAGACTATGGCCTATTCCACGCGACCGCCGAAAGCAGTTGTTCATGGTACGAATTTGCCCGGGCGATCTTTGACTTGACTGGGACCAAGGTACGACTGGAACGCCCTCGACCGGGAGAGTATCCCGCGAAGGCGAACCGTCCGAAGAACTCGGTGCTGGAGAATGCAGTTCTGAAGAGCATGTCTCTCAACGTTTTCACTCATTGGAAAAACGGGTTGGAGAATTATCTCGCCCGCCGCGAGCAGGCGAGTGCTGTTACCCGCGCCTGAACTTTTTTAGATAGCCCGCCAGTTTAGGGGAAAGAAGACGCAGGCTGTAGTGATCTTCCACAATCTTCCGCCCTGTCATTCCCATGGCCCTTCCCTTTTCTTGGTTTTCGAGCAGCCATGTGATACAGTCCGCCCATTCCGGGATTGACCGCGGGCCAAAACCAACGGCGCCATTCGACAGGACTTCATTGTTCATACCCACGGGCGAAACAACCACCGGCAATCCGCAGGACATGGAAAGAAGCATTTTGTAGCTGCACTTGCCCCGGCCCCAGAGATCATCCTCGATGGGCATCAGCCCGATCGACATTTCCTGGATCGTCTTCACTTCGTTTTCGGGCGACCAGGGAATGTATTCCACCCTGGAGTTGTCCAGCAGACGAAAAACCGGCTTCGTGCTGGAGACCACGCGAAGAACAGCATTTTTATTCTTGTCCAACACCGCTGCCAGGGCAGTCTCAATGCCGAGAAGGTATTTCAGATTGAAGGCCAAACCGGACCATCCTATGATCTGCTTTGCCGCCGGCAGAGGGTTTTCCGTCGGGCGGAAATGATCAGTGTCCACTGCGGTGGGCAGCACGAACGTCTCGCTGTGCCAGCGCCGGACGTTTTCCGCGATGAAATCATTCCCGCAGATCACGCCGTCGCACATCTTCTCCAGGACCGGAAACTTTCTCTCCGCTCTGCCGTTCAGCCACACCGCGTCATCAACATCCAGTACCCGCGGACGATGCGTGAATCTCTCAAGTGTGCACAGCGTGGAAACCATCTCCCTTTGCAAAAGAGTGACATCATACTGACAGGACTTCATCACACCGGGTATGCGGTCCACGACAGTTGCCGGCAGCCAGAAGGGTCTTGCGATCTTGCTCGCGGGCGGCCAACTCCCGAACCGGGCTGGGTATTCGGTCACGCAGACACCATGCTGGCGCAGATGTGGAATGTATTGCCGGACGCGAAAACGAGGACTGGAGATGGATTTCCCTCCCGTGAACGCAGCCACACGCAACTCGATCTCCGAATTTGCCGCGTTTTTCACGAGGGCCTAGCGGGCGACCGCCGGAAGCGGGTCAGCCTCCGTCCCGCTTCTATTGCCGCAAAACGACAATAGTTCGCCGCGCCCCGGAGCCGAAGTAATATGGGTGCGGGCGAAAGCGCCAGTTCCCGGTAATACGCCAGTGTCGCCTTGGGGCTCGACCTGCGCAGGGCGGTCACCCTGCTCGAAAGCCCCGTTGGGGTAGCTTCATAGATGCGCAATGCCTCATTCACGAAACGTGCGGCGTACTTCCGGGACATGCGGTTCCACACCAATGATTCCGGAACAAAGGGCTCACCCTCCGGAAAAGGAAACTCACGCAGGCAATCGGTGCGATTAATGCCCCACCTCTCAGCACTACGACAGCGGACTTGATCGGCAAAGTTGAATGCATCTACAACTTCGGCCGGGTATGGCATGCCCACGGTCGAGCCGTCCGCTCTCTGGCAAAGACAGGAAAGATTGGCGAAGCGCGAAGGGTCAGGAATCCGACGCCAGTGATAATCGAACCGCTCCAGCGCGGTCGGGATACACCTGTCGTCGGAGTCGAAGAAAAGCACGAATTCTCCGGCCGCTTTGGCGACGCCCAGGTTCATTGCCGTATGCTTGCCACGATTGGGCTGCCAGAAATAGCGGACCGGAAACATCGGTTTCCATGATGAAACCAGTTCCTTCGTTCTGTCGGTGCTGCCGTCGTCCACGATGACCCATTCGAAATCAGAAAAAGTTTGAACGCAGAGACTTTCATACACCCTGCTCAGTGTATTGGCGCGATTGTAAGTTGGAGTCAGAACGGTGAATCGCATGCGAGCTCTAGTATCCGACCCCATAGTAACCCAACGCAGAATGGCAAAACGCGTCCAACAGTGACCGCATGAATTCAGCACATCGTAGCGAATACCGCCGGGTGACTGAATGATAGAATTGGTTCCGCGTTTCGCATGTCCACCAGAATGGTAACGGAAACAGAGGCTGATTCCTCCGGACAATCAATGTCCAGCGTCCGTCCGTCCTATCTCAGTAATTTCATCCGCAGGGTCCTTTTTATTTACACCGCTCTCGTCGTGTGTCCGATCGCTTACTGGCCCGCCACGGCGAGCTACGATAACAGTTGGTATCTGGCGGTGAATCTGGCCGCAAACCGGCACATGGTGCCTGGACATGATTTTGTGTGGACTACCGGACCGCTGGCCTATCTGGCGATTCCCATGGACGTCGGCAGCAACCTCATACAGGGACTCGCTTTCCAACTCGTGCTGTGGCTGGTGGTGCTGGCCATTTTATGGGGCGTGTTCTTTCGCAGCAACCTTCAACTGCGGAATCTCGTTTGTTTTGCGATTCTCATTGGCCTTTCAAGCCGGATCTACCAATACCCTGAGCCGCTCGGTGCAGCTGAGGTGATGCTGCTGGGTGCGCTGGTCCTGCTTCTACAATTTCAGGTCCGCGGTGGTATGGCCCGGTATGTGGTCGCCCTTGTTATGCTGGGATGCATCCCGCTGATCAAGTTCATCGGCCTGATTACGGTGTTGGGATTGATCGCGGGGTTGATCGTCGACCGTATCGTCCACTGGAGGGCCGACGCATGGCGTGAGATTCTCTTGGCTGCGACCGTCCCTGTGATGGTAACGGGAACTTGCTATTGGCTCACTCTAGGCTCATTTCACGCGATTGCTGCCTATATCCATGCAAGCGTGAATCTGTCCAGTGGATACAGCGGGGCAATGTCCATCAGCGGCTTCGCAATACAGATCGTGGCTGCATTTGAGGCGTTGGTCATTCTGGCGATTGCGCTGATGCTCCTGGCAGCGCAACACCGAAGATTGGCGAGGTTCCTTGCGTTCCTGCTGGCGGTACCGACATTCATAAGCTTCAAGCACGGCTTTGTGCGCCAGGACCACCACGTAATGTATTTTTTCTGCTTCGTGGCAATCTCCCTGGCGCTGGTTGTTCTTGCGGCTTCATTCAATAACCGGCGGACCCTGCTGGCTCCTGTCACTGCGCTGCTGGTCTTTGCGGTCCTTTGGCAGAGCAACGTGGGCCTCACCCACTTCAGAGCGGTTGTTGCGTCGGTTACGGCAGTGCGACCAACTCTGATGCTTTGGCATGCCTTTCCGCTCGATCGGATGCGCAGCTGGCTCCGCTCGCAAGAGCAATATTCTCTGCCGGCGAACTTGAGGCTGGAACCGGAAATCAGATCAGTGGTCGGACACGAACCGGTGGCCATTCTGTCCATGCCTTACAGCTACGCCACAGTCGATGACCTCAATCTGTCCTTGTATCCGGTATTGCAGCGCTACGCCGCGTACACCCCGCTCTTGGACCAACTGAACGCGGATTGGGTCCGCGACAAAGGACCCCGATTCATGATTTTCGACGGACAATCGATTGACGGCCGGCAGCCATGGACGGAAACTCCGGCGATGTGGGTAGAAATCTATCGCTGGTACAACTTGCGAATGCTGGGCCAGCGCAATCTGCTGCTGGAGCGAAGAGACCAGGCGAGGTTCACACACTTTGTGCCGTTTGCCCATTCTCGCGTGCGATTCGGAGATACATTGTGGTTTCCCACGGCAGCGCAGCCCGTGTTTTGGAAGATGCAATGTTCCCTGAATACCACCGGCAAACTGCAATCCGTATTGTTTCGCGTACCCGAGATCACCGTGACTCTCGATGAAGGAATGCGGCCGCGAGAGTTCAGGGTCTTGCCCGACGTTCTGGTATCTCCCTCCATGGGAAACCAGTTGCCGAGCGATCTGGTGCAATTTGCCGCGGTCTTCGATGCAAGCAAAAGTCCTGATTTTTCAGTAAAGGGAGTGACTCTCAACGGCGCCGGGACCGCAGCCTATGGGCGGGGTTGTGAAGTAGAATTGTCGCATCCAGCGCCTTAAATGCCGGACTGCGGCGAATCCGGCGCCGGTCGGGGAGCCGTGATTTTTTTGAATGCCTGCCAGTGGACCGGGAAATAATAAATCAGCCAGCACATCATGCATAGCCGGACCATGGAGTACGCAGCGGTGTAAAAATATTCCGCGAAAGGACTAAATACGATGGCATAGAACAGGGCCGAGTAGAAAACAAGAGAGACACGATGTCCGGCAAGGGCCCTCCTGTACACCAGAGTCGTGAAAAAGCCGGTGAATACAACCACGAGCATCATTCCGGTGTATCCAACGTCCAGATACGACCAGTACATCGTAAAGACGTTATGCTGCACGCCATCTGTCGAAACGCTGACAAATTGGCCAGGCCCGGGGATATCCACGTCGAACCCCAAACGCTTAAATGCACGAAGAAACACAATGTAAAAAGGGTAGACAGGGGGCACAACGTTAGGATGCCGGACGACCCGATCAAAAGCCACCATGGGACCGGCAGCATAAACAACGACCTGGCGGCCGACCAAAGCCACATTCTCCGGGACTGAGGACTGCGCGATGGGACCGCTGGAACCTCCTCCTAAGTGCGCATAGAATTCCACGGCACTGATCGTTGTGAGAATGACCAAACCCAAGGCCAAGACCAACTTCCATCGGAAACGTCGGTTCTGTATCCAGTCCACGCAAAACAGCGCCAGGGCCAGTCCAACCGGACCACGTTTTCCAAATACGACGGTCATCAGCAGTGAAACAACGATCGCGATCAGCGCCCTTTTCGGATATCCCTTCCTCTCGATAAAAGCGATCACGGCAACCACAGTGGAAAGATCGCTGATGCTGGCGAACACCGTGTAGCTGAAGCTTTGGTGGGCAACCTCGTCAATGCCGACTTGGGTCGCCAGGAGGAAACTCGCCGTGCCTCCGACCTCGGCCACCAGACCAAAGAGCCACCGGAAGTAAAAGGGGGCGGAGATGACCAGTATCCAGACAAGAACGGTAATGGTCCGATTGACCGACCCGTGAACAGCAAGCGGTTGGGAATCTGCTTGCAAGGGATAAAGAGATCCGGCGTAACTGCCCAGAGCAAACATCGCCGCACCAATAATAAAAATGGCCAACGTTTCCGGGATCAGGGGATAGAAATAATCGCCGCCCGCCCAAAGCAACGAGAGATCAAACGCCCAAATGCCACAAAACACCACGGGCGGATAGAAAATCACATTGCCACCCATTCGGTAACAGAGCGTGGCCAACAGAGCCATCGTAACGATTGCTAGCAAAAGCATAAACTGCCCGTCAGCATGGAATCAAAAACATCAAAATGGCGACAACCAGCACGGAAAAAGCCTTGCTTCCCACAATATCAGGACGTGCCGGTCAGCGTTGGCGCTTTTGCATCAACGACTCGCTGCCGGCGCAGCACAAAAGTCCGCTCTTCCAGAGTAAAGCCCAGGAACCAAAACGCCACCGCAAAAACCAGCGTAACCACCATGAGCACTCCGGCCTTCAGCATCATAGAACTGGGCAGCGTGGCCGCGTAGAAAACCACGAAAGCAGCCGCCACAGACGCGCCCAGCTTCACCAGGAAGAATGGCCGCCGAGGCAGATGGCGGCAGGCGAAGAAGAACATAAGAGCGGCGTCAATGGTAACCCGCACCGTCCACGCAATGGCCGCGCCCTCAATTCCGCGTGCTTTCACCAGCAAGAAAACCGCCAAGAGGTAAGGCAGGAACTCAAGCAACTGGACCTTCGCGGCAATGTCCGGTCGGCCGGCGCTTTGGACCAGGCTGAAAGGCAGCTGCGCAAGACTGTTGACGAACACTCCCGCAGCCAGCCAGCGGAGCACCCCACCGCTGCTCGCCGCAAGAGTACCGCCCAGCCAGAGCCGCAGTGCTTCGGGTGCAAAAACAATGATGGCGAGAATCACCGGAAAGATGATCAGAAAAAGATACTTCACGCCGCGCCTCAACAACAACGCCGTACGATCAGGATCTTTGACCAGGCTCAGAGCAAAAGCCGGAAACAACACTCCCGCCATGGCTCCGGGAATGATCGTGAGGCGCGTCACCATGTCAAACGGCAGGGTGTAGGCCGCACCTACGCTCACCGAAAGCACGGCGCCTATCAGAAAACGGTCCAGGTAAACAATGATGGGGCTCACGAGATTACTGACGGTCATCCAACTGCCGAGCACCAGGAGCGGATGTACCAACGAAAGCCTCAGAGCAAAACCTTGCCGGAGCGCCGGCATGGCATGGAAGCAAGCCCACAGGTGCGCCACGCAAGCGATCAGCCTTCCCGCAACCAAAACGCCAATCACTGAAACCAGATCATGCGAGAACGGCAGCACCAGCAACGGTCCGGCAAACGAAAATGTGCTCATGGGAATGCGAATAAAGCTGAGCACGCGAAAACGCTGTTGCGCCTCCAGTATGCCCCGCAAGCCGGAAGTCGCAGTCACCATCGGGATGGAAGTTGCCAGCAGATAAAACCCGTGCAACGCCTCGGTCTGCAGCGCCTCCGGAATCTTGAGCATGCGATGGACAAGCCACGGACCGATGGCCCACGTGGTCAGTCCGGCGAAGACGCCCAAGAGGACCATCAACAGCAGCGAGGTCCAGACTAAAGGCGGAATCGATTTCTCTTCGCGCGTGCCGAGTCGGTCCGCGACCACTTTGGTGAGTGCCCTGCCGATACCGAGATCAAACAGACTGAAATAGCCGATGATCACCCAGGCCATTGACAGAAGTCCGACGCGCTCTACGCCCATTCCACGAAGTAGCGCGGGCGCGGCCACCAGGCCCACAACGAGAGGCAGCAACAAACCAAGCAGGTTCCAGATGGTATTGCGGGCCAGCAGCCGGCCGCTGGTGAGATTAGGCGTGGGATCGGGCGAGCTGGTCATCGGCTGGGGCTACTTGACGGCGATTCTACCGGACATGGCCAGAGTCTCTTCCCTTCGAGTGTAGTGACGCTCAAAATACTTCCTGTATTCACCGCTGCGTGTCTCGTCCAGCCACGCCTTGTTTTCCTGATACCAACGGACAGTCCCCGCCAAGCCAGCGTCAAACTCGCTCGCGGGTGTCCAGTCCAGATCATTTTTCAGTTTAGTGCAGTCCAGCGCGTAGCGCCGGTCATGAGCTGGCCGGTCGCTGACGAAATGCAGCAGGTCTTCGGATTTGCCCAATGTTGTCAGGATTTTTTTCGCGATCACGATGTTCTCCAGTTCGCATCCGCCGCCTACGTTGTAAATTTCGCCGTCCTTCCCTTTTCGCAGGATCAGGTCCAGTGCCATGCAGTGGTCGGAAACATGGATCCAGTCGCGCACGTTGCGTCCGTCGCCATAGATCGGCAAAGGCTGCCCGGCTAATGCTTGCGAAATCATCAAGGGAATGAATTTCTCTGGAAACTGGAACGGCCCGTAATTATTCGTACAGCGGGTGATGATTGCCGGGAGCCCATAGGTGCGGACAGCAGACTGCACGAATATATCCGATGCCGCCTTGCTCGCCGCATACGGGCTGGTTGGCGCCAACGGAGAAAGTTCGGTCGACCTCTCATCAGGAGCAACGCTTCCATACACTTCGTCCGTGCTGACGTGGATGAACCGGCCCACGCGCGCGCTGCGGCATGCTTCCACCAAGCGCCAGGTCCCTTCGACGTTCGTCCGCAGGAACGGCGAAGCATCTTCAATACTGCGGTCCACATGGCTTTCCGCGGCAAAATGGACCACCGCATCGCAGCCTCGTGCCAGCTCTACAACTGCAGGATCACCAATATCCATGCGGACGAATTGCACCCGGCTGTTCTGCACCGCGCCATCCAGATTGCGGAGATTGCCGGCGTAGGTGAGCTTATCGACGATCACGAACTGGTCGGAAGCATGCTTCTCCAGCATGGTGTGGACAAAATTGGATCCGATAAACCCGGCCCCGCCTGTGATTAGGACCTTCACGCGGGCTGTTCTCCTTTTGCCGCGAGCACAGGTTCGTCATGGAGCACATTCTCCCGCAGTTCACGCACCAGCTTGCTCGCGCGCCACAGGGATTCAAACGTGCCGGCATCTGTCCACCAGCCGTCCAGAATTTCGTGCGTGAGATGGCCGTCAGCCAGATAGGAATTGTTAACATCGGTGATTTCATACTCCTGGCGGCCGGAAGGCTTGAGTTCCTGAATACGGCTGAACACAGTTGCATCATAAAAATAAATACCGATGACCGCATACGGCGAGGCGGGCGTTCTGGGCTTTTCTTCAATGCGGACAATCTTTCCCTTGTCGAAAACCGGGACTCCAAATCGCTCGGGATCAGGCACTTCTTTTAGAAGAATCTTGGCTCCCTGCTCTTGCGCATCAAATCTTTTTTTTGCTTCCACAATGCTGCCTTCAATAATGTTGTCGCCCAGGACCACGCATACTTTGTCACCGCGGACAAATGGTTCCGCCAAGCGTAACGCGTCGGCGATTCCGTCCTCGCCTTCCTGGTAGGCAAAATTGAGCTGACGCAACCCAAAGTCTTTTCCGTTGCGGAGCAGGCGGAGGAAATCCCCGGCGCTGTGTCCGCCGGTCACAATCACAATGTCTTCGATTCCCGCCTGCACGAGTGTCTGCAGCGGATAATAGATCATGGGTTTGTCATAGACAGGCAGCAGGTGCTTGTTGGTCACGCGCGTGAGTGGAGACAGCCGCGACCCGGTACCGCCCGCCAGTACAACGCCCTTCATTCAAATCTCCTTCGTTCCACTATGCCGCCAGCCGGCAGTCAGTTTCGGCCGGCAGGCACGGCGGGAACAACATCCGTTATGTCTACATCCACACAGATGGAACGCTGAATAAGATCCAGGGAAAGCACCAGACGAAACTGGCCTTTTCGCCGCAACAGTATTCCCGCCAGGCCCTCCAGCGGCCCGCGAACGATTCGCACACTGCGGCCGGTCACCAGGAACGGGTGAGGCTCGGCGCCCGGCGATCCACTCAGGCCGTTGCGCAGTTTTTCGAGCTCATCTTCCGGCAGGGGAGTGGGATGCCCGTTGGATCCGACCAGACGCACAACACTCGGGACTTCGAGGACCCGGAGCCGTTCCTGGAGCTGAATGCGTACAAAGACATACCCGGGAAAAAGTGGCAGGGTCAGACGCACGCGCCGGTCTTTCCATCGGCTTACGGTTTCGTACTGAGGCAGGAAAAACTCTACCTCCCGGCCAGCCAGATGCTCCGCAACACGCTTCTCGTGTCGAGGGCAGGTGTACGCCGCAAACCATTGCGGCGCAGACCCATTCAGAGTCGCTTCAGGCAGCCTCACCGCCGGCATGGTTGGTACTTGAATTCCCACCACGGCAGTATACAGGTTCGCTCCATTACCTACACAGGTCCTTGCGACCTAACCCTCGATTATTGTGTTACTTACGCCCGTGATCTGACGTGCGTGCAGCCGTCTGGCGCACCATTGTCTGGTCTCGATTCAGAAGGATTGAATTACAGCTTCATGAGCGGCGCCGGCCGCGGAGATAGCCGCGAAACAACTGGAGCCGGGCTACAAACTGCGGGTCCTGTTTACCGCGCTCCATCGCTTCCATAAAAAATACAGCCAGGACGGCCACCAGGAACGCCATAAGGGTGGCCATCAGTACGATCACCGAGCGGTGGGGCGCAGATTTCCGTTCCGGAGGCGCAGCTTTGTCCAGCAGTTGCACGATCAAAGCGTCTCTGGCTTCGTCAATTTTCGCCGCTTCATATTGCTTGGCAAGCAATTCAAAAAGGGCTTCCCGATACTTGACCTCGCGCAATTTGCGAATGTATTCGAGCCCGGCGCTGGGAACATTTTCTATAGGCACGTCGGTAAACATGCGTTTGCCTTTGCCGCTTTCCAACTTCGCGAGCTGATCGCCCAGCGCGGCGAGCTCTTTTTCCGCGCGGATCAGGTCCGGGTTTTCAGGGGTGGCAAAGGAGCGCATCGACTGCACCACAACTTCCTGAGAGGCATAACGGGCACGCAACGAAGTGAGCGACTCAATCATGGCCCGGGACTGGCTGTCGAGCAAGATCAGTCCTGTCTTCTCCTGGGTCTGCTTGAGGGCCAGTTCGGCATTCGACAAATCATCGGCAGCGATTTTCACTTCGCGCTCAAAAAAGATCCTGCGCTTGCCGGCTTCGGTCACCGCCAGCGTTTTTGTAAGTTTCTCCAATTCGTCCACGTAGCCATTGGCAAGGTCCGCGGCCCGCTGCGGATCGTGGTCTTCGACGGAGATTGTAATCACGCCATCTTTCCCCGCAACGATTAAGG
Source organism: Acidobacteriaceae bacterium (assembly GCA_003140235.1). Lineage (GTDB taxonomy): Bacteria > Acidobacteriota > Terriglobia > Terriglobales > Acidobacteriaceae > Angelobacter. Next base: position 20,898 of record PLJN01000074.1, on the reverse strand, counting down.
AACTGTTCTCCAGACGCCGGCGTGCGTCCACGCGGTACGGGCTGTGATAGACCGCCATCAGACCAAAGCGATCAACCAAGCCATTGGAAACGGTCTCGCTATGAAGCATGGCAACATACATGTCGCTGGCGCTTTTGATACCCAGACTCTGGCTGGCCAGCGAAGCCAGCGGACCAAGTTGGCTCAGCATCGCTGTAGCGGCGATCGACTGATTTTGCTGCGGAGGCAGTATCTTGGCGTTCGCGGTGTAGGTCTTGGGGATCACGCACGCAATAATCAACGCCACGACCGCCACCACACCGACAAAAATGAGGATAAAGGACTTGCGCTTGGCCAGGATGATCAACGGCTCAGGAAACGAGATGCGGCCGCCTGTGCTACCGATCATCGAAGGTTGTTCGGCGGTCCCCAATTTCACCTCTGTCTCTTGCGGATTGCGCTACGTGTCTCACCGTACTACGGAAACAAACTCTTGAGCGCTCCAGCCGCCAGGCCAAATCCGGTAAGAATCTGGCTCCAGTCCTTAAGACCGCGCATAAAAGCGCCCTGGTTCAGCTTTTCAGGGACCACAATGGTGTCCCCGGGCATGAGCCTGAGAGTATTGAAGTCACGACCCACCAGCGCGTGGTGTTGCTGCCGGCCCACGGTGGAACCATCAGCGCGGATCACGAACTCGCGGCCTCTATCGCCGTCTCTCTTAGCGCCACCGGACAAATGAAGATAGTCCTCAACGGTTTTGCCAGGTTTGAACATGAATGACCCGCTGGTGTAGACAGCGCCGATCACATTCACCGTGGCCGGACGGAACGGGACCAACAGGCGGTCACCGTCTTCTAAGGCCAGGTCCGGCACCGCATCGATACTCGCAGCGGTCGGCTTGATCTCCAGCACAACGCGGCCGGTTGCCTGCACCGTCCTCATTTTCGCGACCAGCGCCTTCTGGGCATCATTTTGTGACTTGAGAGCTATAGCATCACCCGGATCTGTGACAGCACCGTTCGCGCTGGCATTGTGCTGCACCGATCTTTCCAACTCGTTGACATACTCATCCAGACGTTTCTGCTGATCAACCCGCGTTGATTCGCGCGTGAACTCGGATCCATAGAGATAAGCCTGCTGAGTAAAGCCGCCGATTCTGATCAGAAGATGACGTAGTGTTTCTCCCGGTTGTATCTGATAAACACCGGATCTGCCTACTTCACCTTCCAGGCGGATGAACTTGCTTTGTTGCGCAATAGGAACCTGGATGTCCGCCTGCGAGAAGATTGTCACCACGTCGCCGGGATTCAGTACCACGTTCTGGTCCGCGTCACCATCGATCGCCTTACCCAGATTAAACGGCAAAAGATGCGAAGTAAGACGCTCAGGATCAAAGCGCTGAATCGCCGCATATTCCCAATTGATTTCGGCCGAGACCCGTTTCACATCATTCTTCAGATCGTTCTGGTTCAGGCGAAATTCCCCGGTCTGGGCGTCAACCACGAGCTGGTTCTGCCGCTTCCAATATTCTTCCGTCACCAGGAAGTCGCGCTCGGGAATCAGATCATGCACGCGCATCCCCGGGTGCCATGGATAACGGCCGGGACGCGCCACGTTGCCGCGCAGAGTCACTGCGTTGTCGAACTTGGCGGTGATGCTCAGGATGCGGACTACGTCTCCATCGTGGAGCGGGCGCGCCAGCCCTTCACGCGTAAGCGCAAATTCATCCGCATGACGAATACGGCGCTCGTCAATCCGTTCCACTACGGCATGGTCTCCGGCAGCGGTATTGCTCAGGCCGCCGCCATAGCTCAGCAGGTCCGCCAGCGTACTATTGTCTTTGAGTTCGAAGATCGCGGGAGTGTTGACGCTTCCGGCCAAAGCGACCAGCGGTCCGACCGGTGGGATGTAGATCACGTCGCCGGGCATGAGCTTGGCGTCTTTCGTCTTGTCACCATTCAGTATCAGATCGTAAAGATCAAAAACCGTGACTGTCTTCCCGTTACGCTTCACTTGAATACGACGCATGGAGCCATGCTTCGACGGCCCGCCTGAGGCAAACAGCGCGTCCACCAGCGAGCTGAGGGAACTGACCGTGTATGTTCCCGGCCTTCTGACCTGGCCCACCACAAAGATCTGCATGGAGCGCAAGCGGCCCATGCTCACGCTCAGCTGAAAGTTCTTGAAAATGCGCCCAATCTGGGCTTCGAGGTAATCGTGCAAATCGTCGTACTTAATTCCCGCAACGTTGAAGTTTCCAACTTTGGGAATGAAGATGGCGCCGCCGCGGTCTACAGTCACGATCCCATTCACGTTCACCTGTCCCCAGGCGCGGACCACCAGTTCATCTCCGGGCCCGATGATGTAGTCAGACGGGACCTGTACCCGGTCCAAAGGCGCGAATGTGGAAGGCACGTTCTGGAAGAGATTACGCCCGAAGATTTGGAATTTCTTTCCTAACGCCGTGGCGACAAATTCCTGAAACTCGATGTCCGGCTCGATCTCCACCGGTGGCGTTTGCCTGGAATACTTCTGGTAAGACTCATAATTCTGAAGGTTCCTGTCCGGTTGGCCGTTCTGTGGCTCTTTTCCCTGGTCTCTGTCCTGGTCCTGGGACCCAAACGTGATCTGGCTGGGATCGGGACGTACTGGAGTCGGCGGGACGATCGGTTGTTGCCCGGTGCCCGAGGACTGGCCAGTGTCTTGGTTTTGCCCTGTTTGCTGTCCGGTTGTGGGCTGCTGGGGTACCGGATAACCGGCCGTCTGCGCCTGCACCGCGCTCGAAAGGGCAAGCGCAGTGAGAATCATGAATGTGGTTCGTTGCAAAATCTATGCCGTCCTTGGATGGAACAGGGATGCGATTGCGTTCGAACTCAGAACACTGGGCTTGGACCAATCTGAAGCCGGTTCATTGTACCTAAAACAAGAGCGCCTTGGGTAAAACCCGGGGGCCGTCGGCTAGTCAGCCTGCTCCGCAATCGGCAAGTATTCTTTCTCTTCTCGCGCGGGCACATATTCTGCGGAGCCAGAGTTGTGACGGACCTCTCGCTGGTCTATAGCCGGCATGTATTCTTTGATCAGCAAACCGTTGTCTTCAGTCCGCTTGAATACCCGCAACGTGGTCTTGAAAATAATGCGCAAGTCGCTGATGAACCCGGCGCTTTGCAAGTAATCAGTCTCCATCTTCAGCTTAAGGGGCATGATGGCCCGCATGTATACGTCTTCCACCTCTTCGGAAGACAGAGGCGCCAGCAGTTCTTCTTCATTGCGAAAATTGAGAGTCGCCTGGCTGGTAATACCAGGACGGACCGACAGCACGCAGGAAGCTGCTTCCTGGATCGCAAGCTGTTGCCAAAGCCGGGTAGGTTGCGGACGCGGACCCACAAAACTCATGTCGCCTGCCACAACATTCCAAAGCTGGGGAAGTTCGTCCAGCTTCCATCGCCGCATGTGACGCCCGAACCACGTCACTCTGGGGTCTGCGGCCCGCGTCAGCATGGGACCGTGATGCTGCCGGCTGTCGAGCATGGTCCGGAATTTCAGGATGGAAAACTCGCGGCCATCCTTGCCTGGACGTCGCTGACGAAACAGTACCGGACCACGAGAAGTGAGCCGGACCGCCAGGGCAACAACCAGCATCAGCGGAAGGAACAAGAGCAGCAGAAAAATCGCACCGAGAAGATCGAACGCGCGCTTGGCGGCAGAGTTGCACCAGGGGCTGACTTTGTAGGAAGACTCCGGTCGCCCGTTCACCCTGCGGTTTGGTTCCATAACTCCCTTAAACGGGCGATTACCATTGCAACATACCTTGCCACAAATGAAGCTGCCCGCGCAACTCCTGCCGATTAAGGCACTTGCGCTGACGCGCCCAATCCACGCTGCGTGCTGGGCGCATGGAGTGGAATAGCTTTAGGATGTGACTTCTCTTTTGGTCTGACCGGCAGCTACAGACGGTTTCTGGCCAACAGGACGTTGTAGAGCAGACTGATCTCTGCAACCTGTCGTTGCACGGAAAACGTTGCCAGAGCGAATGCGCGACCGACAGATCCCATGCGTCTTGCAGCTTCGGAATCGTTGGCGATTCGCTCAATGCAGTAGAACAGCGCTTCGGGTGTTCGAGGAGTCAGAAAACCATTGGCGGCCTTGCGTCCCATCCCGTCCGGCAAATCCTCTAGGGGAGCCAGCGCAAGGTCCCTTACACCGCCGACATCCGTGGTAACAAAGGGCAACCCCGCAGCCATGCCTTCAATGAGCGCCGTAGGAGTGCCTTCGTTACGTGATGTCAGAAGAGCCATGTCCGCTGCTGACCATATCGGCGCCATGTCTTCCCGCCATCCCAGCAAGCGAATATTGGTGCAGCCTTGAGTCATAGACTCCAGCGCCGGCTTGTCTGTGCCGTCGCCCACAATCAAGAAGCAGATCCTGCTCTGCGACTCGGCTGCCTTGCGGACCACACTCGCCAGCAGTTGCACGTCTTTCACTGGGACCATTCGGCCCGCCCAGGCAACCAGAAAAACGTCTTCCCCAAAACCCAATGCCCGTCGCGCATCCTGGCGTGAGCCGGCTGAAAAATGCTCGAGTTCAAACCCATTGTGCACAATCGTGACTTTTTCCGGCACGGCCACTCGGTACTTCATCGCGAGTTCTTCGCGCTGCGATTCCGAAACCGCAATCACCTGAGTGGAAAGTCGCCCCATCAATCGCTCGACGGCCAGATACATTCTGGTTTTCGTCCGGTTGAAGTAGCCGTAAAAAACGTGCCCGTGATACGTGTGCACCACCACGGGAACTCGAGCGAGCCACGCCGCCGTTCTTCCCAGCACACCGGCTTTGGCCGTGTGAGTATGAACAATTTCCGGCCGCTCGCGACGCAGGAGTTTGAAAATCTGCCAGAGAGCAGCACCATCCCGCCAGAAAGAGACCTCCCGCGACATCTGCGGCAGCCGGTAGACGTTATGGTCGGAAGGCAGCAGGTAACTCATGTCCTGCTCGCCCGGGGCCAGGCAGCCAATGATCAGTCGAGTTTCAAAAGAACCGGTCAACTTCTCATGCAGCGAGCAAACCTGTCGCGCGGCGCCGCCCACATTGAGCCGAGCAATAATGCGGACCACTTTGGGCCTGGCCGTGGGCTGCGCTTGGGACTGCGAAGGATCGCTCAAAACGTACCGCTTCCTTGTTAGATAGCTGTACTGGCTGCAGGAGTGGGATGGGGCCTCAGCTTGTACCATGCAACGGTCCGCCGCAGCCCTTCTTCAAAATCAACGTCCGGCGAATAGTTGAAAGCTTTTTGGGCGCGCGCGATGTTCGCCAGCGAGTGTTTCACGTCGCCAACTCGCTGCGGCGCATACTTGGCAGCTCCCCGGAATCCTGTGATCTCGCGCAGCGCCTGAAATGTCTGATTCAAAGATATCTGACGGGCCACGCCAATGTTGAAGACCTGCCCCGACACCGCTTCCGCCGGGGCTGAAGCCGCCAATAAGTTTGCCTGCACAGCATTGTCAATGTACGTGAAGTCGCGGCTGGTTTCGCCATCGCCAAAGATCGTCGGCGAGTCACCCTCCAGCATCTGCGTGATAAATTTTGCGATCACTCCCGAGTACGGCGAACCTGGGTCCTGGTGCGGTCCAAAGACATTGAAATACCGCAAGCTCACCGTCTCCAGTCCGTACACTCTGGAAAAGCACTGCATGTACAATTCGCCCGTCAATTTCTGCACAGCATACGGAGAAACCGGATTGGGCATCATGTCTTCTCGCTTCGGCAGCGTAACAGTTTCGCCATAAGCGGAACTTGACGCCGCGTACACAACCCGTTTCACTTTGGCGTCACGGGCCGCCAGCAGGACATTCAGCGTTCCGTTGATATTGATGTTGTGCGCGCGGACAGGGTCGCCCACCGAGAGAGGCACCGACGGCAAAGCGGCCTGATGAAAAACATAATCGATGCCGGCGAACGCGTCCTTGAGGCCGTCGTGGTCCCGGATGTCGGCTTCCACGAACTCGATCCGGTCGCGGATGGAGGCAATATTCTCCTGCTTCCCGGTTTCAAAGTTATCGATTCCCCGGACCCGTTCTCCGCGGTGCACCAACTCGCGCGCAATCGATGACCCGATGAACCCGGCCACGCCGGTTATCAGATGAGAAGCCATCCTCTGGTTTTTGTCCCCCCCACGACGGTGGAATGTTTTCTTTGCATTATCGTTCGCCGGAATTCGCAGCGCAAGGCCCATTCCCAAAATCGGAATCGGGACGGCCCGGCTCGGCCAACGGAGATGCCGGCCTAGACCGCGTGGAGTTTTTTCTGATGTTCCTGGTTCCGGGCATCGGCCAGGTCGCCCATATGGTACTTGATGATGTCTTGCAATATCCTGTCCAGATTGAAGGACGGCCGGTATCCGATGGTGCGAGCGACCTTGGTCAGGTCCGGAAGGCGGCGCATCATGTCTTCGAACCCCTGTTCGTACGCCTCTTCGTACGGCACCAGGACGATGGGCGAGTTGGAACCGGTCATTTCTTTGATCTTGTGCGCCAATTCAAGGATCGAAATCTCTTCCACTGACCCGATGTTGTAGATCTGGCCAGTCGTCTCCGGATGCTCCGCAAGCGCAATCAGCGCGCGCACAGCATCGCTTACGTGCGTAAAACACCGGGCCTGTGCGCCGTTGCCATAGACGGTCATCTCGCTGCCCGTCAGCGCCTGCCGCACCAGGCTGGGAATGACCATTCCGTACGATCCCGTCTGCCGCGGTCCCACGGTATTGAACAAGCGGACGACCACGGTGGGGACCTCTTTCTCCTTCCAGTACGCCAGCGCCAGGAATTCGTCGATGGCCTTGGAACAGGCATAGCTCCAGCGGCCTTTGTCGGGCGAGCCCAGAATCAGATCATCATCCTCGCGGAATGGAACTTGAGTGCGCTTGCCGTAGACTTCTGAAGTTGAGGTGATCAGGACGCGCTTTTTCTTTTTTGCGGCAAGCTCCAGGACCACCTCAGTCCCGCGGATGTTGGTTTCCATAGTCCGAGTGGGGCTCTCTACAATCAGCCGCACACCGACAGCGGCGGCCAGGTGGTAAATCACATCCGACGCGTCCACCAACTCGGCCATCAAACGCTGGTTGGTCACGCTCTCCACAAAATATTGAAAATTCGGACGGGGCTTGAGGTGCTGAATGTTTTTCACGGAGCCGGTGGACAGATCATCGATGACGGAAACACTGTCCCCACGTTCCACCAAACGTTCGGCCAGATGCGAACCAATAAATCCCGCACCACCAGTTATCAGGATGTTCATGATGCTCCCTGCTGTCTTAAGACTTTACCGATACGAACTGCGCATTGGGCCGCTCCGAACGTATTACCTCAGTGTCCAGGGTTTCCCCTAATCTGTCCAGACCACAGCAGAACTTGTTGCAACCCGAAGCCGGCGCGAAAGTTTCGAAAAAACGCAACGGGACGGGATTCGCTTCTTGCCAGAACACTCGCCTCTGTCTTACTGTCTAACCAGTACATGGACCAGAAATCCCCAGTTTTCTAAGCGAATCCCAATGTTTCCCTGTCTTCGCAATTTGGCGATGCTCTTACTCTGCACCGGAGCGGCTGCCGCGCTGCAGCATAACGGCCCTATCTCGCCTTCGTGCGGGCTTACCAGCCTGCGGGATGGCGACGTCACGGCAAACAAGTGCGGCGAAACCGCGCAGGCAGCAGCACCAGCGCCCATGCCGTCAGTTATCAGGGAATCCCCTGCTTCATCTTCACCTGTGACCGCGAATCCTTTGCCCCAGACGGGTGAGTCCACGAGTGCGCAGCCGGTAACGACTCCGGTGGCAAATAAAGATATCGACAGGAAGATCGTAACCCTCAAGAGCATGTTTCTGAGCCTGCCGAAAGACCAGGAAGCCATTTGGACCAGCCCATTTCATGCGCACATAAAAGATCTGACTTGGCTGGTACCGCTGGCCGCGACTTCCGGGGTGTTGATCGGGAGTGACAGTCACAGCATGATGCGGATAAATTCCAAGTCTTCCCTAGGTCACAGCAACGACGCTTCTAATTTCGGACTGGCCGCAATGTTGGCACTGCCGGCTGTTACCTACGTCTCGGGACAGTTCTATGGCAACTCCCAACGGCGCGAGACCGGTCTTCTGGCCGGCGAAGCGGTCATCGACAGCCTGGTGGTCAACGAAACCCTGAAGATCATCACCGGCAGAGCGCGGCCAACCTTGACCGATGGCAGCGGCGCGTTTCTTTCATCGAACCGCTTCGATAGCTCATTTCCATCCACCCACTCCATGTTGAGCTGGACGGTCGCTTCGGTGATTGCCCATGAGTATCCCGGCCCGCTCACGCAGATACTGGTCTATGGCGCGGCTTCCGCAGTGAGTATTTCCCGCGTCACGGGACGCCAGCACTTCCCTTCCGACGTGGTCATCGGAGGCGCAATGGGATGGCTCATCGGCCGTCAGGTTTATCGCGCCCACTCGACTTTCGATGAGAGCGCGCTCTACGGCTCCTTCGCGCATGATAGTGACGGCAACACCGTGGCGCGCGGTTCCGTCTACGTGCCGCTGGATAGCTGGGTTTATCCGGCGCTGAAACAGATGGCCGCTGCAGGCTACATCCGCACACAATTCACAGGCTTGCAGCCCTGGACCAAACAAGAATGTCTCCGCCAGCTGGACGAAGCCGAGTACCGGTCGCTCGACCAGGAACCTGAATCAAGTGTCCGCCGCCTGATTACGGCACTGCGGACAGAACTCACGGTCGGAACAGACCACGACTCGTCGGCGCAGATTGATTCCATCTACACGCGGTACATGAATATCTCCGGAACGCCACTGCGCGATAGTTATCACTTTGGCCAGACCATCGCCAACGATTATGGCCGGCCTTACGACCAAGGAAGCAATTTCATCACCGGCGCGACTGCCAGCGGTGTTTCTGGACGCTTCTTCTTCTTTGTACGCGGAGAGTATGAGCATGCTCCGGGGCGCGTCGCAAATACGCCCGCTGTCCAGAGCCTGATTTTCAATCTCGACTTTAACAGTCCCGTGCCAACTCCGACGCCAGTAGCCGAGACCAATCGTTTTTATCCTTTGGATATGTACGCCGGCGTGCAACTCGGCGGCTACGCTCTTACTTTCGGCAAACAGAGTCTCTGGCTGGGACCCGGAGAGAGCGCCCCGCTGATGGTCAGTGACAATGCTGATCCCATGTACATGCTGCGTCTGGCCCATACCAGCCCGTTTTACCTGCCCGGCTTTCTGAGACATTTGGGACCAGTCCAGGATGAGTATCTGTTTTCCAAACTCTCCGGCCATAAGTTTCCAGCCCGACCGTTTTTTAATTTGCAAAAGATCAGCTTCCATCCCACTGAGAATCTGGAGATCGGGTTTACCCGTGCTTCCCTATGGGCCGGTCAGGGCCATCCGTTTACATTCCGCGCCCTGGAGAAAAATTTATTTGCTCTGGGAGATAGTGGCCTTGGCGTTAGCGATCCCGGCGACCGCAAGGCGGGCTTCGATTTCTCCTACCGCATTCCGGGCCTACGCAAGTGGCTGACGCTGTACAGCGACTCTTACAGTGACGATGACCCTTCACCCATCGCCAATCCCCGGCGCGCGGCGGTGAACCCGGGCTTGTATTTGTCTCACGTGCCCGGTGTCCCCAAATTGGACTTCCGCGTAGAAACCGTTTCCACGCAATCGCTGACCTCGACTGACAGACACGGCTTCTTTCTCTATTTCAACGGTGACTACCACGATTCCAATTTGAATAAAGGTTTCCTCTACGGCAACTCCACCGGACGAGATGGCCGCTCGTACCAGGGCTGGAGCACGTATCATTTCTCGCTAGGCATCACGTTGCAGTTCAGTTTCCGGCAAGTCAAAACGTCGAACGGGTTCCTTCCCGGCGGCGGCACACAGAGCGATGCCATTGGCCGGTTCAACTGGCGCGTCAATTCCGAGTGGAGCGTGGATTCCTTTGTGCAATACGAGCGCTGGCTCATTCCTTCTCTGCTTTCAACGGCGCAAAAAGATATCACCGCTAACTTCCAGCTGACCTACCACCCGCACTGGCAGATTCACGGGCAGTAACCAGTCCAAATCCCTATTCCTCTTCGCCAGACGCCTTTCAGTTCAGTAGGTTCGTGCCCACGAGCATCCCGCAGGTACAAATAAATCCGGAACTCATGCAACGAATTCGATGGCCGACTCACAATACATATGAAGTCTAAATCAAACTAGTTTTCACCATGCGGAGGTCGCCTCTCCGGATACGACAGTAGCCGGAGAGAACCGCAGATGGCGGCCATTCTGAGTTTCCGCAGAACTGAGCAATATTGACCAGTTTCCATGATCTTGCCTTGGCAGAATGAGCCGTCGTAAGGGATCCGCAAAATAGACAGTAGCGAACTGTTGTCCGACCTGTGGAGCAAAGCTAAGGAAAAGTACGAACCTAATAGTCTTAACAGCCTGAAGGCCAGGACTGCGAGGTTCTATTGCACGCTATGAAGAACCAGTATCACGTGATTTCTGGGTTCCGTCGCTATTTGACCTGCACCCTGCTAGTTGCAGCTGGCGGTTTCCCTTCGCTGCACGAGCAGGCCGCGAATCCTGCAACCACGCTTGGGCTTGGCCGCCAAGGCGCCGATCATCCGGTCCTTGTATTGCGTCGAGTCAGAGGGCCGAACCACACGGTTACCCTGGTCCGGTTTGATTATGCGACCGGAAGGGCCTCCCGGGTTGTGGTGGATGAAAGCAGCAAGAAGGTCTTGCAGGAGCAGCAGTTCCTGGGCAGGCCACAAAGTTCCAGGCAGGAGTTTAAAGAAGCAGTCCGCATCATTCAGCAGGACCCGAACCTGAGAGGTCTTATCGCCAGCGGAGCGGTTCCCGAGGGAGGATTCATCGTGGATGGTCCGTCCGGTCGTCCCATCAACGACCGCTACATTCAGATTCGCTTGCTGAGTCCGGACCGGCGAACCTTGCTGCGCGTCACGTTAGTCGATTTAACCGCGGGAGTCGTCGCATCCGCACGAGCTTCTTTCGAATGACAACTCACTCCATGGCGCGCAAGGCCCGCTGGCTCCTGCTCTTCGTATTGCTCGCTGCCGGTATGACGGCGCATGCCCAGGCCGTTCAGGACGACTGCTCTCCTCCGCACCGGATCGAGTGGCCGGCTGACCATCCCGTCTGGTCGCTGTGTTGGAGTACTCCCGAGGACAGTTCGGGAATCGACGGCTCCGGATTGGAATTGCGCGATGTCTCCTACAAAGGCAAACTCGTCCTGCGCCGCGCTGGACTCCCCCTGCTCAACGTCAACTACGATCCCGGAGGCTGCGGCTCTTACCGCGACTGGCAACACGGGTCGGCGCCCTTTGAGACCGATGACATCCTTGGCCCGCCCGAGTGGCACTATGCCGAGCCTACCAGTTCGCCACGCACCATGTGCGACCATGTGGGAAAGGACGCCGGCGGTTTTGAAGGGGTCGCAGCCGAGAAGACGCCGGAACAACTGGTGCTTACGACGCAACTGCAGTCCGGTCCCTACCGTTACACGCAGAAGTGGACCTTCCATCTGGACGGCTCCATGGACGCTCGCGTAGCGTTTACCTCAATCGTCGATCCCTGCAACGTCGAGCCCCACGGTCATCACGCATACTGGCGTCTGGAGTTCGGCATTGGGGGCGACGGTAAGGATTATGCCGAGGAGTCACAGACCACCTCTCGATGGACCCGGTTCCGCACCGAGACTTCACGGAAGAACGATCCCATCCGGGGCGGCGACTGGCGGGNNCCACAACGAGGTTACGAGATTATTTCTCCTCCAGACAACGGCGTTGCCGACGCCTGGGCGGTGGCCGATCTCTGGGTCCTGGCGTCTCATCCCGACGAACTCGATGACGGAGGCGCCCGGCAAGGGCCCGGGGGAAGCGCCGTGCAGCTTGATCATTATCTCAATGGCGAGCGAGTGGACGGCGCCAATCTGGTTCTGTGGATTCACGCAACCGACCGTCACGAACACAGTGGCCGGTGTCATTTCATCGGCCCCACGTTTCGTCCGGTTGGAAAGTGGTAGGACCCCATTCAATTCTCTGGAGGTTGATTATGTTGAAACGTTTCCTTTGTTGCTTGCCGATCCTCGTCTGTTTGACCACAGCTTTTGCACAGCGCCCGCCCGAAACCAAGCTCCCGCCACCGTCGACGGCTCCTCCGGAACACCCGGCTCTGGAGTCGGCGCCCAACCGAATACCGGCCCCAAATGTCGAGCGGCCGACCAAACCAACAAATCCACCTGCTCCCTGTGCCTGCTGCGCCAAGAAGCCGTCGTACGATCCTCAACACGGAGCCAACCCGTGGTCGGCCTTCACCGGACAAATCGCCATTATCACGCAAAAGAACAACAGCGATGGTGGGCCGTTGATGAATCAGGTCGTGGTGATCTGGAACCTGACCGGCGAGGCCACTGCTCCACTAAACACTGAGTGGGGTACGCCGAGCACACAGTATTATTCAGATCCCAGATGGACCTACACGAACATGGGCGAGGTGTTCGGCGTAACTCTGGACAACCTGGGAAACATCTTCGTGGCGTCGTCAGCCGTATACGGGACCACTGCTTCCGGCAGCATTTACAAAATCGCCAACGGCAGCGGGACACCGGCTCTCTTCGCTTCCCTCCCCAATAACCACAACGGTCTGGGCAACATCACTTACGATTGCGTGCATGACAGTTTTTATGTGAGCAACTTCTCCGATGGTCTCATTTATCAACTGAACTCCGCTGGCACCGTGGTGAACACTTTCGATCCCGGCGCAAGTCTACCCACTCCGATTACCGGCGCCAACGCCAATCTGGGTCGCCGGCCATGGGGCCTGGTCACCCATAACAACACTTTGTTCATGGGCATGTGGAACCAAGACATAGGCCACTCCCCTGGCGCCGGGCCCAACCAAATCTGGTCTGTTGCGCTTAATTCGACCACCGGGGCCCCGATACCATCTACGATGCATTTGGAAATCACCATGCCTGCCCTTACGGGCCACAACTTCAGCAGCCCGGTGTCGGACATTAGGTTCACCGCTGTGGGAAGCATGCTGGTGGCCGAGCGAAGCATGCAGGACTTGAACGTACCCAGTGCTCACGTGTCCCGCGCTTTGGAGTTTAGCCCGAGCAGCGGCGGCTGGGTGCCGAGCCCGTCGCATTACCTGGTCGGCGTTATTAACTCGCCTAATCCCACGAACTCGGCCGGGGGAATCGATTTCGATTTCACTCCCGGTATACGGTTCCCCGTATGGGTGAGTGGGGATGCTCTGCACTTCACTGGCGGCAATTACGTCTATGGGATTCAGGGTTTCCCACTGGGCGGCGGCGACGTCACGAATAGCCTTCTGATCGATGACGACGACTACATTCTTAATTCCAATAAGACGCAGGTGGGCGAGGTCAGGATTCCATGCCCGGACTGTAACAATCCGCCCCCGGCGCCGATCATAACCGGGCCGTCCTCTATGTGCATGCCAGGGAACTACACGGTCTCCAACCCGCAAACCGGCGTTACCTATACGTGGACGGTCACCGGCGGTACTCTGAGTTCCACCACCGGCACGGCCACTAGCGTGAATTGGTCCAATACCGGCTCGGGTTCGATCACCGTGACTACCAGCGGCCCCAACGGATGCGGGCCGGTTACCACTACCATTCCGGTCTCCGCGTGCACCGTCAATAGTTGCACCTATTGCAAACAGTTCAAAATCGACGCCACGTTGCCAGCGGCCCCAGTCGCTCTGGGCGGCGGACTGGAGGACGTGAAACCAACAGTTACCTCCAACATGCCGGGAGTTATTTCGATTACCGACACCCTGCTAAGCACTTCCGTCGCCTACTCGCCTGCTTCATGTGGTGTGTCCGGCCCGCTTGGCGCCTATATTCCGCAGGCTTCCCCGTCGGTTCCGCCTGTTTTCAATCCACCCCTGCTGCCAGTCCCCAACGGTAACCAGGTGATTTGGCAATCCTCGTCCGCGGTCAACCTGGGTGGCGGTGTCAGCACGCCGTTCCACCTCCAGCTTCCCGCTCCTCAAGTGCTAAAGCAGGGCTGTAGCGCCAACTTCTCTTTCTGCATGAGCTTCTCTTTGGCGAACGCAGACTGCCTCACCTGCACCGTAATCAAATGCTTTGGGCCGTTTCCGTATGAGCGCGGGGGACCCAACCCTAACCCTGACGCCAACACTGCCCAACCTGTGGAGCAACCGAAGACCAGCAAGAAGAAGAAACTGCTCCATGGACTGGAGAAGGCAGCAGGATCGGTTGATGTCGGCGGTTCCGGAGGCCAGGGGAAAGATAGTCCCGCTCCGAAAGATCCGGGCACGCCGAAGTAGGACGCGGAATCCACGGGTTAGAGCAACGACCACCAATGCGGCTCAGTTGAACTTCTGGTTTGGCTGGGCCGCAAAGTTTTGCGCGCGTGACTGCGCGAGATACCCCGAGCACGAGGGTCCACAGACGAAATCCGATAGAATGTCATCAAGCCCATGTTGCGTCGCCTGACAAAAAGCCTTGCGCTCGGATGCCTGATTCTCGCAATCGCGCTCCCGCTATGCGGCGCGACTAAAGCGGCGGCACAACAAAATAACGCCGACGCCTCCAGGCCCGCGTGGCTGCCCAAGTTTGTCACCTGCTCCGATTCTCCGATGTATGTTCAGTCGAACATGTCTGCCGCCATCATGAACCGGCAGCGGGAAGTGATCGGCAAGCTCCATCCCACGCCTCTTATCGTTGCGCCTAAAGAGTACGAACTGGCCTGTGGACTATTGGTCAAGCCCTGGAAATATTCGCCCAACGGATTTATCGCCGTCTTCGAGACCGCCGTTCTCCATCCCTCCGGCGCTGGCGGAGCCGAGGAAGAATACAGGACCATCTCGGTGGGTTTGGTGACTGTGGCCCCAGACGAAAATAGTGTTTCTGTCGGCCCAAGAGCAGCGCAACCGTATCGGTTGGAAAAAGACATTCGCTTTGACCGGTTCGACCTGGCAGCCTACCAATTGACCGAAACCGAAACCGCGTTCGGACTACGGACCGTCAAGAACGTCATGTACGCGGGCGGCGGTGGTGCGGACGAATACCTGGAACTGTTTCGGATAAGCGATGGCGTGGTCGTGCCCATCTTATCCACGTTGATGATCAGCACGGCCCTGGAAGCGGGAGAATGGCGGAAGGACGGCACCCGCGAACATCATGACGTTGGCAGCGGCAAAGGCGCTTTCATTCGAGTGTTGAAAGTAAAGAGCAACGGATTCTTCGATTTTGAAAAATATGTCTCCGCCGGGAAACATGCGATCTTCCACTGGAACGGAAAAGCCTACGCGACCAGTGATCCTGATCCTCTTAAATCTGTGAACTAAGATTTCTTTTTCTGCTCGGAGCTCGTCTGCATAAAAAAGCCAGCCAGGCTCACGCCCAGGATCACGAAGAACACAATCTGCTGGAGAGTAATGGCAAACCCCGCAACGGCCGTGGCAAATCCCCAACACCACAGCTCAGCCTTGAATCCATTGGCCCATCTGGCTTGCCCGCCGGCGGAGGGTACGCGAGGCCACGGAGATGGCAGCAAACGCGGCACTGCTTTCTTGTACTCGCCGTAGGATGCGCCGTGCGCCGCTAACAGTTCGGCTTCTTCTCTGAAGATCAGCCGATAACAGAAAATTAGCATGCCCACGACGGCCACAAGAAAACCAGCGCGACTCATCATGGTGGCGATGCCCGTCACCATCAGCATATTGCCCAGGTAAAGAGGATTGCGCACATACCGGTACGGCCCGTCGGCAACAATGGCCGTGGTCTTAATGTCTTTGGCGTAAACGACGTCAGCGCGGAGATATGCCGACGCCCATGTGCGCAGCCATGCAGCAATCGCGACCAAACCCGCCCCGGACGCCAACAAAACGCGTGTCAGCATGTCAGCATCGGTCTTCAGCCGGACCGCCAGCCATTCAGCCAATGCCTGCGTTGCATTCAGGTGATCAAGAAAATAAAGCGGAAAGGCCACGGCAAAGACCATGCCAAACAGCCATGCTCTGTTCTCAAATTCCCAATTCGATGCTTTCATAAAGAGGAATGGTGCGCCCGGAGAGATTCGAACTTGAGCCGCTTCGCGGGCGTGAGCGAGGCGAAAGCCAAGCGGGAGCCCGCAGGCGAAATCCCGAGCGTAACTTGCGAGGGATCTCAGACCTCCTTGATCAGAGTGCGAAAATGGTGCGCCCGGAGAGATTCGAACTCCCGGCCTGTTGCTTCGGAGGCAACCGCTCTATCCAGCTGAGCTACGGGCGCGTGGGTAGACCTTATTAGGGTATCACCTGCTTCGCGGATTGGGTAATTGGGTAAGTTACTCAATTACCCAATCTCTTCTTGCCCAATCTTCCTCGCCGCTTCTTCTCGCTGTTTCCTCGCCAATCCTTCGCTTCCTGTATAAGCAAGAAACGCGGGCAGCGCCAGTGCCAGTGCTGCTGTCCCCACAACACACAGCACTCCTCCGGACACGATCGAAGCGCGAATACCGAATAGGCTTGCGGTCACGCCCGACTCGGCGTTTCCCAGCAGGGGCCCCGTCATGTAGCTGATCATCTCAATGCCGGCGAGCCGTCCGCGCAGATGGTCGGGAATTGTCTGGTTCCATATGGTCTGGCGGAAGAGTCCGCTGACGCCGTCCGCCGCACCCGCGAGTAGAAGGCACAGAAGCGCCAGCCACAAATGACCGGAAAATCCGAGGCCGATAATCGCTACGCCCCACAGGCCGGCCGCGATCGTCACCGCCAGGCCCTGGCGTTGCACGCGCGGCGTCCATCCGGACGTGAGCGTTGCCAGCAATGCGCCCGCGGCCGGGGCCGCATAGAGCAGCCCTACGGACGACGCGCCAAATCCCGCCGCCATTGCCGGGAACAACGCCATGGGCATCCCGAAAAACATGGCGTTCATGTCCACCAGATAAGTGCCCATCAATTCCGGACGGCTCTTCGCGTAGCGCAAGCCTTCCGCAATCGAACGCAAACTCGGAGCGTGTGCGTCCGGCGGGGGTGGTGACGCGCGCAACATCAGCAACAGCACCAGCGAAAACATGAACGTGATCAGGTTCGTGGAGTAAGCAAAGACCGGCCCGGCGGCGGTTGCCAGCAATCCGCCCGCAACCGGGCCCAGAATGCTTCCCAGAGTCCCACCCAAAGAGTTAAGCGCGGAAACTGCGGGTATCAACTCCGAAGCCACCAGCCGGGGATAGAGCGCCTGCATGGAAGGCCGCTTCAATCCACTGAGAGCGGCAAATGCCGCGGCGCACACAAACAGTACCCAGGCTCGCGGATGCGGCAATAGCGCATTGACAATCAGCGCTGCACTGCCGAACGCCAGCAGCAATTCGCTGAGCTGGACCACGCGACGGCGATCAAAATAATCCGCCAGCGCTCCGCCGACCAACGCCATCACAATTAGCGGCACGCATTCCGCCGCGCCCAGCATTCCCACGGCCAGCGACGATTTGGTGAGCTGGTACATCTGAACCGGCAACACCACAAAGCTCATCATGGAGCCGAAGAAAGAAACCGTCTGGCTGATGAACAGCAAACGAAAATCGCGCGAGACGCGCAGCGGAGTCAGATCAATAGACAAGCGGCGGCCGCCCGCATCAGAGGCCGGCACCGCTTCATGAGGCACGGGATCGGGCGAAAAGTGCGGATGCGGCTGTTCTGGCTCCATCCGCTACTTCGTTCCCATCAGCAGCAGCGCGCCAATGCGCTTAAAGTCTTTCAACTCGTCCGCGCTCTTGAACCATTTTCCGGAATACGTATCGGGAGACGGACTGCGATCTGGAATGCGCTGCGCGGCAACACCTTTGAAGCCGTGTTGCTTCAAGAGCGAAATGTATTCAGTTTCAGAGTGCGCCTGCACCGCGACTTTGAGTTCGCCGACCCAGCGCAACGAATAGTGATTGTCCGAGTAGAGATTGATAAGGATGAACAGCCTGCTTCCCGGCGCCATTACGCGGCGGATTTCATCCAGCGCCTTGCCCTGGTCGGCGTAGTAATAAAAAGACTCGACGGAGAGAACTTTGGTGAAGACGTTGTCCGGCCTGGGAATGCTCTCGGCTGATCCCCACACATAGCGGACGTTCTTGATTCCAGCCGAAGCCTGCTCAGCGCGCCGCACCATCTCGTCAGCCACGTCCAGTCCAACGACTTCCCCTTCAGGCACCAGCTTGGCCAGACGACGCGAAGCCCAGCCAGTCCCGCAACCCAGATCAAGCACGCGGTCCGCAGGCTGCAAGTCCATCAACGCAATTGTCTGTTCGGTGATATCGGAATGGTGGTCTTCCATCTCGTCGCCGCGACCGGCGGCAGCCCACTGGTTAAATTCTTGTTGGATTTTCTGGTCGGCTTGTGATGGGGTGGCGTTAGGTTTGGTGTCCATACTTCTATGCTACATTTGAAACTTCGTAACACTCAACATGACTGGATCTGAAAATCCCGCCGCACCTGACGCACTCTACTGCCCCAACTGCGCCCGCGAAATCACCGACCCATTGACCTGCGGAGACTGCTCCGCCGTAATCTGCCGCATCTGCGGCAGTCCGCTGGAATCGTCTGCTGACCTGGGAATTGGATAAAGGATCCGCGCAGCAACGACTCTGTTCTGAGTTCGCGCCCATTCGCGTAAATTCGCGGCCAAATAGTTTTTGATCTGCGTGCTTCTGCGCAAATCACCGGCAAGATTACACCGGCGTAGCCGTCTTCCGCTCTGGACTGAAAAATGGCAGCTTCACTACTTTCGCCGTCACTTTCTGGCGGACAGCCTCAATCGTAATTTCCATCTGCAAGTTTGTGCCAGGCTGCGAATGCGGCGTATCAATGCTGGCCAGCGCTATCATCTTCTTGAGCAGCGGCGACCACATTGTGGAAGTCGCTTTCCCCACCTGTTTGCCGCCAAGATACACCGGCACATGGACGCGGGACGCCTGCGCCGGCGCTGCCGGTGTGAGTCCAAACTTTTCGTAGCAGGCTTCGATTTCCACCCAGTCCATTTCCAGTCCCACAAGCTGCCGCGCAACGCCATTTTTCTGCTGCTGCGTGAGCGCGCTCTTGCCGACAAAGCTTTCTTTGTCCAAGTGGACCATTTTGCCAAAGCCCAGTTCATAAGGTGAGTAGGCCTGCGCGGGCGTTAGCGCCTTCTTGCTGCTGTTGTAATCCACTTCGATCAGCAGCAACCCGGCTTCAATGCGGGCAACATCCAAGGCCAGCATTCCCGCGGGATGAATATCGAAGCGGCCGCCAGCGTCCATGAGCGCGTCCCAAATCTTTACCGCGTCGCTCCACGCCACCCAAATCTCATAGCCCAGGTCGCCGGTGTAGCCGGTGCGTGAAATATCCACAGGCACGCCCGCAATCTTCCCGCTGGTTACGCGGAAATATTTGAGATTCGCAATGTCCGCTTCCGCCACGCTCTTCAGCAGCTTGCCAGACGTCGGCCCTTGCAGCGCCAGCGCCGCAACACTCTCAGAGATGTCTTCAATCTGGACATCCATATTCAGCCCGTTCTGGCTAAACCAGCGCAGGCTGGGATCAGCCGCGGTCCAGCGATACTTGTTTTCTTCCAGACGCGTGATGGTGCCGTCGTCAATCACCATTCCCTGCTGATCGCACCAGCAGCAATAAATCACCTGGCCCACTTTGACTTTGTTGATATCGCGCGTGATGACGCGGTTTACCAGCTTGGTGGCGTCCTTGCCCGTGACCATGTACTTGTACAGTGGTGAAATATCAATCAGCGCAGCGGCNNTCGCGGTAATTCAGGCTGTGGCATAGGGCCAACGTGCGTTCGTGAAGTGCGGTTCCGACTGGCAAAGGGAGCACCTCAGAAGTGAACTTCCAGCTTTGACGCTCGATTATATTCAGGCGGCTGGGGATGCGGCAATTGATCTGCGATCATGGATGCGGCACTGCTTCAGCAGTGTTTTACCCAACCAGCGATAAGCGCGCCGAGAATGACACCAACGAACGTAAGGAGGATCGGACCCCATATAAATTGCTGCGCATGGTCTGCTTGCCGTGCTTTGATCTTGAGATCCGCAAGCGCCAGCTGTGTCTCTACCGCTGTCTTAAGCCTCTCAAGTGCCGGGCCATCGCCCTTCGCTTTAAGAGCTTTCAACTCCGTCCGCCACGCTGCAATCAGTTCCTTGTTGTCCTCTTCCCATGGAAGCTCATTATTGGCCTTCGCGGTTTGCTCTTCCGTCATGGATCCTCCTTAATTGATTTCTCTACAAGCATTCGCCCTAATTAGACCACATCCAACCACACGAGCAGAGACAAATCCTCCACCCTCCAGTAAGATTGTTCAGTCAGCTTTCAGTTTGTCTCCAAAGCAGGATTTGACTGACGCCTCCTGCCCTCAAGCCCAAACCATATGGCTTCTGTTGCGAACGGTGCCAAATTCAAATACGACGTAATCGTNNATCGGCGGAGGCCACAACGGCCTGACCAACGCCGCCTATCTCGCACGTGCCGGTAAGAAAGTGTTGGTGCTGGAGCGCCGCCACGTACTCGGCGGGGCTGCGGTGACGGAAGAAGTCTTTCCCGGATTCAAGTTCTCTGTTTGCTCGTATGTCGTCTCGCTGTTGCGGCCGGAGATCATTCGCGAC
>PLJN01000074.1:0-140 GCA_003140235.1 Acidobacteriaceae bacterium | reverse complement strand
CCGATTCTCAGCATGGTGCCGCCAGATCCGTCTACGCTCAATCCGCGCGAATTAATGAAGCTGCTGTTTCTGGGCCGCCGCTTCCAGGGGCTTTCCGGCGAAGACAAATACAACCAAGTGCAGTTGATGACCATGAGCGC
>PLJN01000055.1:3569-34846 GCA_003140235.1 Acidobacteriaceae bacterium | reverse complement strand
ACGAGCTACCAGACTGCTCCACCTTGCACTTTGATCTAACAGCGCAATTGCAGAACGGTCAACGCACGCTCCGATTCCTTTAAAATGACCCGATGTCATCTTCCCTCCCTCTTGCGGGAATCCGGGTCATTGATTTTGGCAGATTCATCGCGGGTCCTTACTGCGGCATGTTGCTCGCGGACATGGGTGCTGACGTTATCCGCGTGGACCGCCGGCACGGTAGCGAAGACCGCTACGTCGCGCCGGTGACTCAGGGTGGCGAAGGCGGTGGCTTTCTTTCCCTTAACCGCAACAAGCGCAGCCTGACGCTCGATACCAGCAAGCCTGAATCGGCGGAGATCATCCGCCGACTGGTGCGCGGCGCGGACGTGGTCATCGCCAACCTGCCGATCGATGTCCTTAAGAAAATGGGCATTGATTACGATTCGCTGCGCGCCATTCGCCCAGATATTATCTTTGCCCGCATCTCCACCTTTGGTCCGGATGGCCCCTACGCCNNTGGCTTTGACACCGTGGCACAAGCGATGTGCGGCGCTATGAGCCTTACCGGCTTCCCTGGCCCGCCAGTGCGCGCTGTGGTCCCGTTTGCGGACTATGGCACCGCGCTGCACACCGCGTTTGGCGTGATGGTGGCCCTCTACCATCGCGCGCGAACAGGCGAAGGCCAGATTGTTGACGGCTCTTTGCTGGCTACCAGCATCACGTTTGTCCAGGGACTGCTGGCGGAAAAGTCCGTGCTGGGCACCGACCGCCATCAGACGGGCAATGCCAGCTTCTACGCCGCGCCAGCAGACACTTACCGCACGAAAGACGGCTGGATCGTGGTATCCGCCGTCGGCTCTGAAATGTTTGCCCGCTGGGCGCGCTTGGTGGAACGCGAAGACTTCATCGGAGATCCGCGCTTTATGGACGATCTCAGCCGCGCGGACAATCGCGACAGCATTACAAACGCGATGAATGCGTGGTTGACGACGCGCACTACCGCGGAAGCCATCGCCGAACTCGAAGTCGCGCGCATTCCTGCCGGGCCCGTGCTGGAACTCGGCCAGGTGCTGGATGATCCACAGGTCAAAGCGCGTGGGCTGCTGCGTTACGTTGATTATCCGGGCGCAGCCAAGCCGGTACCGTTGGCGAATACGGCGGTGCGCCTGTCAGCTATGCCTGGAGGAATTACGCGCCGCGCTCCTACTTTGGGCGAGCACACTTCTGAAATCCTGTTGGAACTGGGCTACTCGGAAGAGGAGATTGAATCGCTACGCAGTGCGGCCGTCGTTTAAAAGTTTACTGGTCTTTATCTGTCTGGATCATCCGGCTTTATGTTCAGGTCAGCGGTTTTCTCCAGGCCTTCCGGCGTAAACCAGCTTTCGTTGAGACCTTTGTTGAAGTGTGCCGCGTCGATGGTGAGGACCATTCGTGTATGGTCCGTCACGGAAGTGATTTCAACGTGTCTTGCGCCCCAGAGAGGCAGGTTGTTTCGGAAACAGCGTCTCGCGGACTGCGAGCAGGATACACGCCGCGCGCGCAATTGGTAACCGGAAACTGAGACTCGCGTCTGTTTTCGCGTTGACTCTTGCTGTAAACAAAGATACAGTCGGTATGGGAGTAACGCCAGCCTGCTCATTTTTACTTCCCTGCTTGATGAGATAGGTTCTTTTCTCTGATTTTTCGCCGTTGGGCTTTTTTCTCCCGGAATTGAGTGAAAAATGCGCTCGTCTCTCGTCTCCTCTGCTAATCATCGTCTGCTCAATCGTTTTTTGCTTTGCCGCGTGACTTCCGTGGCTGCCCGGCGTTTACATCGCGACCGCTGGCAATTTGCCGAAAGCATCAACCAGGCGCTCACGCACATCTCCGACCTGGAGTCCTCAGCTTCGGCAGCTCCGAGACCCGTGGTCCCTGCGGGTACCGAAGTCCCCAATATTTCTGTGGACATTGCCCCGGATTATGCTACGATGGAAGTGCGTTAGAAATTGATTTGTTGAATCTTCAGCAAGAGCCACGTGCCTGCCGAGCGAGTCGATACATCATTCCAGCGTCAAATTCAAACCAAATAGGATAAGAAACAAAATGGAACAAGGAACAGTTAAGTGGTTCAATGCCGCTAAAGGCTTCGGCTTTATTGCGCGCCAAAATGGAGAGGACGTGTTCGTACACTTCTCCGCAATTCAGTCTGATGGATATCGCAGCCTTACAGAAGGTCAAGCGGTTGAATTCACCGTGACCAAGGGAGCAAAAGGCTGGCAAGCCGAGAACGTTCGCGCTCTCTAGTCCCAGCCAGATCTTTTCAACTAAGGCGGCCTCTGGCCGCCTTTTTTAATTTTCTGCCCGTAACCGCCTTCCGCAACGAATCATGAAAACTGACTGCGAAAGACTGCCTTGACGTGGTCCAGCCTGTTTTCAAGCGCCTCGCATTCCTCTTTCAGCCCCAGTTCATTGGCCAGCGAGATGGCATCGTAAAAGGCGTCTTTGGCGCCGGAGTAGAGTCCCGTCAATCCCCTGTGCGTTTCGTACATCTGGTCGTAATACTTTTCGCCCAGCGCCTTCAGCCTACGCAACGCGTCGAGGCTGAGATCGCGATCGGAGCGCTTTAGTTCGAGCGGTGCATCCGCGGGCGAAAACTTCATGGGCAGCACGGTTGCGATTGCTCTGTGATCGGTCAACTTTTGAATGCGAAACGCGCTTTCCAGGGCCGTCGGCAGGCTGGCTTGCGGAAGCACAAAGAAATCCGGATAGTGCGGCGGCACCAGAAGAGACGGCCAATCCTCGTCAGCCAACCATGGAGAGCCAACGGGAAATGCGCCATACTCCGCATCGGTTGCCTGCAACAAAGCCAGGAAAACTCGGACAACCTCCATCGCGTCGTAGCTCTCGCGCGCCTGCCGTTGAAAAGCCTCGTCGCGTTCGTGCACCAGAAGCGCTGGCCCCTTGCGTCCAGCCAGCCGGAATTCCAGCTGGAGACCTTCCCGGCCGGAAAGCGCGACCACTATGCCGTCCCATGAAGAGGCTGCCGCAACCAGCGCTCCGGTGGGATCGCTCATGCGGTCTCCCCACTTCCACCAGCGCTCCTCGCTGACGTAATGCAGACGCACAACATTCAATCCGGCACACATGCCATAACCGCGATCGAACACAGCATGCATTGCGGACTCGATAATTTGCTCGCGTGGCTTCTGCAGTCCCCAGAACACCGCTGTCCGATGGCGCGCGCCGGTAAGCACCGGCTCCATGGCATCGAGCGGCAAGGTAGGAGTGATCGGGCTGCCGGTAACATAGAACGCGACTTCCGCTCCCACAATGACGCCTTCGTCATTGTGTATGACCGTTTGCACCGTCCCTTCAGCGTGCATGGCAAGCTGAAATTCTGGCAGCTCACGTGTCAGACGAATTGAGTCGCCTTTGTATACGAAAGACATATCCTTGATCGGGACATTATCGCAAAATGCTTCGTGGTCCGTTTCATGTTAGATTTCTCGCTGCGAGGCGTCACCCATGCCCAACGGCGGACCGGACAATTGCAGCACCTGCGGATTTAATCGCCGCAACCGCGGCATTTGGAGGAACCCCCTGCCTGACGAGGGGCAAACGTCCTTTTGCGAAATCCGCTCCATCTCCGTGCTCATGGACCACTTCACCTACTGCCAGAACTGGCATAGCCACACGCGCAAGCCCATTGGGCCGATCTACGCGTCCGGTCTGTACGATGGCGGCTACCGGCGCATTCCGTGGAACAGCGCAATCGAACCTGAACAAGGCGTCTCGGGAGTGTGCCATGAGTGCGCTGCGGTCTTTGCCGACGGACTTCAGATCGCTGTGGTGGAGCGTGCGCCGCTTCAGTTCTGCAGCAATCTGCACTACATGCAATGGTGGCAGCGCCAGAACCCTGACGAACAAGCGCCTATGAGCGAGGGAATCTGGGAGCATTAACGTGTCACTCCTGCGCCCGGGAACAAGTACAATTATCATGATTATCACCTTGACGCAAGGTGTGGGCAAGTATTACGCTTTCTTCGGGTGTGGTTGTGCGCCATGCCGAAGGAGTATTTGTTATGGCTAATTCGCCTGTGCCGCCACCGATTGTCCCGAAGGAACAATTGCCAGAAGAGAATCTTAAGGCGGCAATCGTGGAAGCAGGTTTGCTTAAAGTATCCGACAAACTCGCCATATGCTTCGGTGCCGTCATGGCGATAATCCTGTTCTTTGAGGAGCGGACTTCTCCATTGGCTTGCGGAATTCTTCTCGCAATCCTATTTGGTTGCGGCTGTTACGTAATCTGGCACACGGCTTCACACTTGCGATACGCCAAGAGGACTTTGACGGTTATTGTTTTACTGGTCTGGTTTGTTGCTGTAGTGTATTACGGATTCAAGAGATGGCCTTCGGGAATCTCTATTGCTCCGCAGTTTGGCGACGCTTACAAACATTACAAAGACCAGCTTGGCAGTCCCAAGGCAAACGCGATGGATGTTTCGGGCAAGACGTATCAGGGCGTATTCAAAAACGCCACGGCCCTCTGGGCGGCTACTGAGGTGAGATATATCATTTGGAACAACGATGGGAAATGGGAATCACTGAATGAAAGCACTCCACCTCTAGACAGGGAATGGTGGGATCACGATTGGCTAATGAGGCGTTTTCCGCCTGAACCTGGATATGGTCCGCCGGAGGGTTCAATCGCCTACGCGTGGGACAAAGATCAGCATTGGAAAGCAATGGGAGGTCTTGAGACGCAGTGTCAAAGCACTCCCGGAGTTGTCTATCAGACTTTTGAGCACGGAACGTTGGTCGGCATATTTAGGGGAAGCTTTAATACGGACACCGGAATCATCTATGTGCTTTTCGACGATCACACATGGAAATATATCGCCGTGCGAACCGTCCAAAATGTAACCGATGTTCCTCGTGCAGATGCATCTGG
This sequence comes from Acidobacteriaceae bacterium, assembly GCA_003140235.1. GTDB lineage: Bacteria > Acidobacteriota > Terriglobia > Terriglobales > Acidobacteriaceae > Angelobacter. The sequence goes on along the minus strand of PLJN01000055.1, from coordinate 29,934 downwards.
TTGCCGAAGTCTACGCCACTAGCTGCTTATATTCGACGTTCTCCGCTTCAATCATTTTCAGAAGCGTATCGCGGAAGAGATAGGGGTTTTTACGGTTATTAAAACGGAAGGTCACTTCGTCCAAGTAAGCTGCAAGGTGCTTTGCGCTGAGTTTATGCCATGTTCCCATGATGCCGCGTTTGAGCAGAGAGAATGCGGACTCCACCGTGTTGGTGTAAATATCCCCGCGAACATACTCGCCTTTGCTGTGAGTGACCGTCTTATGTTTTCTTCCGTTGACGCCAGCCGCGATCATGGCCTTGGGGTAAGCGGGGTGCTCATCGGTCACCATCACGTCTACATCTGTGCTGACATTTTCCTTGATGTACTTCGCCAGCGTTCCCGCTTTGATGTCTTCTGCATGAAAGAAACGAAGATCGCCTCTACGTTGCCGGATGCCGATAACGATTTCTTTGTTCTGATTACGGTTTTTCCAGCCGCGTCCAATATTCCGACCACCAACGTAAGTTTTGTCCATTTCCACGATTCCGGTCAGTGGTGCTTGCGGCTCAGCGGCTTTCATCGCGGCACGAATTCGATGGCACAAGTACCACGCTGTTTTGTAGCTGATTCCCATCATGCGCTTAATCTGATTTGCGCTCATCCCCTTGCGGGATTCGCACATCAAATAAGTAGTGGCAAACCATTTAACCAGCGGAAGGTGCGAGTCATGGAAGATCGTTCCCGCCGTAACGGAGAACTGATAGCGGCATGAGTCACAGTCAAACTGATTACGCTTGTGGATGCGAGAGATTTTCTCGGACTTGCAGGTCGGGCACTTCACTTTTTCGGGCCAACGAAGTGCCTCAAGATATTCGCGGCACTTGTCGTTATCGCCAAACTTTTCCAGCAGTTCACAGAGATTAATTGNNGTATTAATTGAGGGCGTCAATGGCTACTCCAAAAAAGAAGAAATCAAAAAAGCATCCGTCGAAGATGACCACCGATGAAGCAATCAAGCACATTTTCCATCCGAAGATCGTTAAGCACTTGAAGCGTCATGCTGATCAAACTCCCACGAGAAAAGGGTAACAGAATGGCTACCTTGTGTCAGGTATATAATCATTACAATTATCGTCTTGCCGACATCTGACTTTTATGAATAAGAACAAACATATCGCGATTGTTTTACTCTTCTTCGCTGCGTTTCTAACCAGTGCTTATGCGCAGACCACTCCACCTTCGCCAGCGCCAGCACAAGCCGATGCCAAAGATGTGGATAGCGTTGAGCACATTGTAGCCGCAGTCTACGACTGCATTTCCGGCCCGCCGGGTCCACGCAACTGGGACCGTTTCCGTTCGCTTTATTATCCGGGCGCGAGAATGGTGCCCAGTGGTCGCGATGACAAGGGCGTTGCCCGGGCACGCGTGTCGTCCGTAGACGACTACGCCACGAGGTCCCAGGAATATTTCACCAAGAACGGTTTCTACGAAAGCGCGGTCGCCAACCGCGTTGAAGTCTGGGACCACATCGCTCATGTGTGGAGCACTTACGAATCGCGCCATGCCAAGGGCGAAAAGCCGTTTGCCCGTGGCATCAACAGTTTCCAGCTGATGTATGACGGCACACGCTGGTGGATCCTAACGGTGTATTGGTCGGGTGAAGACGCAGATCATCCTGTACCAGACAAATATCTGAAATAGCATACGTCCTTTGGTCACAAACATCGTTGGCGGTCCGGGGTTAGAATTATCAGTGACAGCTCAAGGAGTTGTGTGCCCATGCGGAAACTTTTCTGTGTTTCGCTCGTTTTCCTGCTGACTTGCGCCACCGCGTTTTCTTCCGGCGCCGCGGGCAAGAAAAAGCCCCAACCTTCCCCGGTATTGTCCGAGCATGATCGCGCGGTCCACGCGCTGCAGCGGCTCACGTTTGGGCCGCGGCCCGGTGATATTGAGAAAGTCCTGGCGATCGGAGTTGACAACTGGATCCAGCAGCAGCTGACTCCGGCGCAGGCCGCTAATCCCGTCCTCGACGGCAAGCTGGCAGCGTATCGAACATTGCGCATGCAGCCCAAGGAACTGGCCCAGTCGTTTCCCACAAACCAGATGATCCGCGAGGCCTCCGAGGGCAAGCGCGCGCTTCCGTCCGATCCGGTGCAAAACGGGTTGTGGGAATATCTGATGGAGCGATACAAAGAACAACAGAACGGCAACGCGGCTGTGATCAACGTAGCGCTTCCCGCCGCTCCGGACGAAGCAGCACAAAAAGCGGCCGAGCAGGAACGCAAAGACACGGCCCGCCACGTTGCCGACATGCTGCTCTCGCTGCCCAAAGCCAACCGAATGACGGCTTTCATGAAATTGCCGATCAGTGATCGCCGGGCGATGTTGCAGTCCGCGCCGGGCGACCTGCGAGACAAACTCATGGCCGATATGTCTCCGACAGAAAGAGAGACATACTTCGCCATGAACGGCCCCGGCGGCATCGTGGTGTCGGAGTTGCAAATGGCAAAGATCCAGCGCGCGATTTACAGCGACAGTCAACTGGAAGAGGTGATGACCGATTTCTGGTTCAATCATTTCAACGTCTTCATCTACAAAGACCAGGACCAATACTTCGTCACCACGTATGAACGTGACGTGATCCGCCCCAACGCTCTAGGCAAATTCCGCGATCTTCTGACTGCGGTGGCCAAGAGCCCAGCCATGCTTTATTACCTCGACAACTGGCTCAGCATGGGACCGGAGTCGCAGGCATCAGGATACAAGCCGGGTAAACCACCCAACCCGAATGTCGTATTCAAAGGTCTGAACGAAAACTACGGGCGTGAGCTGTTGGAACTGCACACGCTCGGCGTAGATGGCGGCTATACGCAAGCGGACGTAACGGAAGCTGCTCGCGTTTTCACCGGCTGGACCGTTCAGCCCATGGACCAGGGCTGGGCGTTTACGTTTGATCCCAAGCGGCATCAGCCCGGCACAAAAACGATTTTGGGAATGACCATCAAGGAAGACGGCGTCAACGAAGGAACACATCTGCTGGACATTCTGAGCAAAGCTCCAGCCACCGCCAAATTTATTGCCACCAAACTGACTCGCCGGTTCGTCGCCGATGATCCGCCACCCGCTCTGGTGGACGCGATGGCCAAAACATTCATCGACACCGACGGCGACATCAAAGAAGTTTTACGTACCATGGTTCGATCCAAGGAGTTCTGGTCTCCCGCGGTTTATCGCAAGAAAGTGAAGACTCCGCTGGAGTTTGTGCTCTCCGCGGTGCGCGCGACAGGATCGCAAGTGCAGAACCCCATGCCTCTGGTCCAGGCACTCAACAAAATGGGAATGCCCCTTTATCAGATGCAACCGCCCACCGGTTACTCGACCAAGTCCGAGACCTGGATGAATTCTGACGCGCTGCTTGAGCGGCTAAATTTTTCCGTCGCCCTGACCAGCGGCGGAGTCGGTGGCGTGAACTTTGATCCCCTCCGTGTGCTCGCTCTCGGATTGCTGGCGCGAGCCCCCAAAGAAGCCATTGTTCCCGTGAGCACCAGTGGCGGCACCGACGCGGCCATAACCCTCGTGGAAGATGCACTGATTGCCGGTGAGTTATCGAAGAACACCGACAAGACCATCCGCAAAGCCCTTGACGATCCGCAGCTCGCGAACCAGTTGCTCGATAATCCGTCCAAGCCGCTGGCCACGATCATCGGGCTGACGCTGGGGTCACCGGAATTTCAGTTGAGATAGCCAGCACTTGGTAGTTAGTATTTGGCAAGATAGCAGTACTTAGTATTTAGCAATTAGTATTTGGCTGAGGCAGGTCGAACCGTCGTGTGCGCACAAAAGTTAGAGCCCCGGTGTGAATGTCCACAAACCGGGGCTCGGGTTTTGCCAAATACTAAGTACTAATTACTTCTTCCCCATCACCAACAGCGTAAACGACCCAGGCTTCATCGTCCGGCGAGGACGCGTTTGCCCTGCCGCGGGTGGCTGTTCGTCGAACTCTGCGGTTACCAGATACACATCATGGTTGTGGGTGTTGAGCGCCATGGTGCGGGCGCCGCGCTGCGTTGCGGCATTTTGTGCGACGGTGTACTTGTCGGATGAGTCCTCGTGGATCACCGTCAATGTTCCATCGCCGTTGGAACTGAATGCCATCTTGGTCTCGGGATCAAAGCCGTTGGCGTCAACGCCATCGCCTATGGCGACTGTGGTGACGACTTTTCCAGTGTCGGCATCGGTGACTGCGACTACCTTATTGTGGCAGCCGGAGAAAAGCCTGCGACTCTTCGGGTCCATGGCCAGGCCGGAAGGCTCCGCGCAGCCAGTCAAAGTCCAGGAGTTGACGACAACCGCCTTTTTCGCGTCGATGGTCTGTATTTCGCCTATCTCGCTCTCAATGTTTACGTAGACCATTCCTTTGCCGTCCGCAGCGGCAAATTCCGGCTTGCCGTGGAGCTTGATGCTCCCCACAACAGTGCCGTTGGTTGCGTCAATCGCCGTGGCGTTGCTGCTTCCTCCATTGAAAGTGAACACCCGTTTGCTGGCCGGATCATAGAGGATCGCGTCCGGGTTCTTATCGCCATCAGGCAGCTTGATCCTGGCCGTTTCCGCAAGTGTTTTCAGATCGAACACGGTTACGGTGTTCTCGCGGCCGTTGCTGGTGAATCCCTTACCCAATTCCTGGGCCAAGGCGATTCCGTGGACGCCTGGAGTGTTGGCGATCTCAGCGATGACCGTTCCCTTTTCTGTGTCAATCACTTGCACGCGAGTGGCCCTGGAAACAAACAGCCGCTTCCCAACCGGATCATAAGTGAGGTAGTCCCAGCCACCGTCACCGCCGATGGTGAATTTCTGTTTGAGTTGATACTGAGCTTGCGACGTTGCCGGCAGGAACATGACCAGGGCAACGGCTAATACGAGTCCTGAAACAAACTGTTTGCGCATTTCACTCTCCTCAATTTAGCTAACCGGATATTGTAATTGGATGCGGCGCGTTTCGCGAGGAGGACTGGAGGAAGCTGGAGCGTGGATCGGTTTAATCAACTCAGTGGAGACTCGACCCACTCGCAGATGGCACACCATGTTCCGGCTAGGAGCTAGCAGCTAGAAGCCGGCAGCTTCCTCACAATTCGCACGGCTCCGAAGGCCCTCTGAGCAGACTGCCGTCGGGAAAGCTGAAAGCGCCGCGGGCGGCGTCCGACCGAGCGCTACGCTGGAACCACGGCAAGAGTGCCTGGCTTTGCGGATGATAGGTAAAGCCGTCAATCGTGACCGGGAAGCCGGAGTTGGCGAACAACGCGATGGGGTCGCCTGTCTCCAGATTGTTCTGGCAACCGCCCGACCCGTTGGGGAAGGCCCACCCCGGCACAACGTTGGCGTTGAACGGATTGTTCATCCACTCGGAAATTTCATGGCTGAGCGGCGTAACGTCCGCCAGTGTTCCGCCAAAGATACCGTCGTCAATCCAGCTTGCCCAGATAAACGTTTGTACGACGACCGAGTCGCCGCTCTGTCCGGTATCGAATGCGGTGTGAAAGCCGAGCACACAGCAGTTCTGAATCTTCCCGCCCCTCGCCAGCAGTACGTCGGTGGTCAGCGCAATGGGCAGGGCCTGTACGTCGAGGTTCTGTGCCTGAACAATCGTGTTGAGTTGGGAGACGAAGAAGTCCGTATCCACAATGGCGAAGATACGGCCACTGGGAATGCGGTAAACGGTGGCCAGCCCCCGCGGCACAACGATGATGATCGGCCTGAGCAGTTGCGGAGCCGCCAGCATGGTGTGCCAGTCCGGTTGCATGTTCTGGGAAAATTGGGCCCGCTGCACGGCGTCGGCAAACTGAGTGAACTCGGTATCGTACGGTGCATTGCGAAAGTTGGGCGAGTTCAGCGTTTGCGGAAGCACGGTATTCACGTCGAGCACGATGGGTTCGCCATTCGCGTCCGCGTAGCCGTCGAAATACATGGAGAGCGGGATGAGCTGTGTTTTTACTTCCGTAGTGCCGCCCTGCCGGGGCGCGCCTCCGACCATGGCAAACGGGAAAGCTACGTCTTGATAAGTGAATGAGCTTAAGAACACCGGCACCGACGATATCTTTCCCTGCCGTATGGCCAGTTGCGCACGGATGGACGTTTTGACGTCAGTCACGAAACGCGGTCCCGCGCCCTGGTTCGGCAGGAACCGGTCGTCAACCTCCGTCGGCCGCAGCACCGCGCCGGTTGAGTCCGCCGCGTTTGATGACTGAGCGAGAGCCGTCCCCACCAGCACCAATGCTGTGAGTAAAGCTGCGGAATGGACCGAGAACCTGACCATGCGAAGCCTTAATCGTATTGGAGAATGGCAAGGCGCACAAGTAACTGTGAGGATCAGGGCTTTCCCGGGGTGGTCGTAAGCTTGCAGTTGAAACGCAGCCATATACGCCATTTCGACGCTTGCCGCGCCTGGCTGATGGACCAGATTTTGGCCTCTTCCAGGACCTCTTCGGAAAAGATCACTTTCAGAACCGTCCCAGGATCCAACAATGGCCGGACCAGCACAGTAGCCATCTGTGCATCGAGCGGAATGAGCAGTTCTTTTTCCAGAAAAGGCATGCGCGTTGCCGTGAGTCCTCTCACGATCACTTCCACCCCATCGGGAGGAATGTAGATCGTGCCGTCAGCACTCCGTGAACCAGCCTGCGGCCCAGCAGCGCTTCCGGACGCGTGATCGTCTGCCATGAATGAAATGATAGCCTACTCACGCTTATTGGCAACGACGGAAACCTTTGAAACACAGAGGACATAGAGGATTTGTAATTGCCAAAATCGGGTAATCGGGTAATTTAGATTCCGGCGATTATGGCAATTCTGGCAATCTTCCTCTGTGTCCCCCTTTCCTCTGTGTTTCAAAGGTCTTTAAGGTTTTTCTCCAAGCAGAAATTGGCGAACAAACATGACTGTCGCGTAGAACTGGTAATCCTGATTGCGCTTTTTCGAGTAGCCGTGGCCTTCGTCATTCGCCATGAGGAACCACGTGGAAACGCCGCTGCTCTTGAGCTTGTCCAAAATCTGGCGGGATTCCGTCCAGGGAACACGCGGGTCGTTCTTCCCAACCACGGCGAATACCGGCTTGCGGATTTTGTCTGCGTTGTTGAGTGGCGCGGTTCGTTCGAGGTACTCGCGCATCTTGGGATCGCGTTCGTCGCCGTACTCCACGCGGCGCAGGTCGCGGCGATAGGCTTCCGTGTGTTCCAGCAAAGATACCAAATTGGAAATGCCAACCACCGGAAGCGAGCAGCAAATCTTGTCACTGTATTCGTAGGCAACGGCCCACGTCATGTAGCCGCCATAACTGCCGCCGGTGATCATGATTTTGTCACCATCAAGATTCGGGTTCTGCTTAATCCAATCCAGCAGCGCGCCAATGTCTTTGTGCGTGTGGTCGCGGTGCATGCCGTTATCGAGCTTGAGAAAGGTCTTGCCGTATCCGGTGGAACCGCGGACGTTGGGGTAAATAATGGCCACGCCCAATTCGTTGATGAAGTAGTTATTGCGCGCCAGAAAGCCAGGACGCGACTGCCCTTCCGGACCACCATGGATGTTCACGATGATCGGCCGCTTGCCGGGAAACTTTTGCGGGTCGGGCTTATAGAGGAAGCCGCTAATCGCCTTGCCGTCAAACGTCTGCCACTTCACCAACTCCGGATCGGCGAAGCTCCCGGCATTCAGTCCGCCGGTCTCGCTGTGTGTCCAGCGGTCGATCTTCCCGGTCTGGATGTTGAGCGAGTAAACGTCCACAGGCGATTTGGACGAAGCCACATTAAAGCCCACGTCGCGGCTGTTCTTGTGGAACCGCAAACCTGTGATTACACCTGTTGGGACGCCAGTGACCGGATGATATTTGCGCGTGGTCGTGTCCAGCAGGTACAGCTTGCCCACGCCGTCTTCATTGGTAACAAACGCAATGGTCTTTCCGTCGCCGCTCAGGCTGAATCCCTCAACGTCCCACTTGATGTTTGAGGTCATGTAGGTGGAGTTCATCGTGGCCAGGTCAATATACGTCAGCCGCTGAAACTCAGAGTCGCGGTCCGTGGTGAGGTAAATGCCTTTGCCGTCTTTGCTGAAATGGGCCGCTCCATATGCGATCTCGTCCGCGCCGCCTTTGGGCGTGAGCAGCTTTTTCTCACCACCGGCTACATCTACCAGCCAGATGTAGCTCTGGTTCGCGGAGATTTCTTCCAACAACAGAATCTTTTTGTTGTCCGGAGACCAGTCGAGCGCGCCCCATCCCCCGCCCTCAAGCTGCAACAACATACGATCGGTAGCCGGATTTGTGGCGTCCATCAGCCACAGATCGGTGTCTTTGCTGGTGCGCCGCGTTGAGCTGTAGACGAAGCGATTGTCGTGATTGGCAAAACGAGCGTCCAGATTGCGCGACTTGCCGTCGGTCAGCAAAGTGATCTCGCCGTTGGCCAGATCGTAACGGTAGTACTGAAACCACTCGCCGCCGCCAATATCTTTGCTGAAGATAAAATACTTGCCTTCTCCGGGACCGTACGCCGCCCCAGTCACACGATCGGGAAAGAAAGTCATCTGCGTGCGTGCCCCGTCCGGTGTCTTCACCAGATGTACCTGGGGCACGTCGGCAAAACGGGTCCCAATCAGCATCTCGCGCCGCGTCGGATGCCAGTCATACAGCGAGGCCGTGCGAAATTCTCCATAGCGTTCCGCTTTTGCCGCAATCGAAACTGGAATGGCCGGAATATTTTCCACCACCAGGTTCTCGTTCGGCCGGACAAAACCGGTTTGATTCGCGCTGTTCTGCGCGAGCGCAGACAAACTTGCCAGCAGTAAAGTAAAGAGAATTGCAACGCGCTTCATGGAAATAGCCTCCTCAAGCAGCAAAGCAGGAAGCGTAACGCGCCAAGGAGTGGGCGTCAAGACAACGCGAGGTTTTTTGACAGCCTGTTTGAGCGACTGCTACTATCAAATGACTGTCTGGCAGTACGCTCCCGCCGATTGTCTTCAGCGTCCCCGTCGTCTAGCCCGGCCTAGGACATCGCCCTTTCACGGCGGTAACGCGGGTTCAAATCCCGCCGGGGACGCCAATTCTCAGGTTCTAAAGTTGCGTTGGAGTATTTAATGGAACCCTCTGAATTCCCACCGATGACTATCAGTGTGTTTGGCCGTGAAGTCACGTCAGAAATCGTCAAGATCGAGGAGAGCGATAACGATATCACGACATTTCACATCAAGAGTTCATGTGTCAGCACCGCTTGGGGCATCCGGTCGCAAATGTACATGATGGGTGTGCCAAACAATTACGAACACTTGGCGGCGCACTTAAATGCAACGCGCAAGACTGCTGCTGAACTCGTCATCAAGGAGGAACTTGGCACCGCACTGCCCAAGGCGCAGTTTCTAGTTATGGAGGTGCAGACTCCCGATTGTAAGAGATGGTTGAAAGCCGCGGCCACTATCGACGTTCGTTTCGGCCCCTCAAGATTCGGCAAAGATTACTTGGATGTTTGGGGTTTCAAGCCGTTGGGCTCAAAGATCGCAGAGATTAGATCCGATGGAGCGCTCAATTCTTTGCCGCTTTACTCTGTTGTGATGAGATTTGGCGAGCATGAAGTGCAAACACTGGCCGTACCCTACGAAGGCGGCCTGCCTTGCATTGTCGGTGGTGATTTCGTCCAGCAAGCATCCCGAACCGAGCTCCTTTTTGAACTTTTGGGCCCGGAACACTGGCGGGCATTGAGAAATGTCGCTCGCTGCAAGAAGAAGGTGGTACTCATCATCGGCAAGTACGGAGAACACCGAAGCCGACTGGAGCAAATTGAAAAGCTGCTCGCTGAAAAAGGCTATCAAGGCGTCGTGCTTGACAACTTTCCTGACATCGAAGAGCAATCCCTTCCCGAGAAGATGGTGCTGTTTGCATCAATCGCCCGCTTCATTGTGTGTCTTGACGAGGCGCCGTCTGGACACATCGACGAGCTTCGTATCTGTTCCGATATGCAATTTACAACAGCGATTCTTCGCCCACATGGAATGCCCTCTACTGCAATGCAAGCAAACCTCGCCCTCAGTGTCGATCATATGCAGGTGTTTGATGTTAAAGAATATGCTTTCGAGCAAGCGGTCATCGCCGCTTTGGAGTGGGCAGAGAAAAAGGTGCTGGAACGTTCAGCCGCGTTCAACCGCTTGTATGGTTGGCGCAGCCCTGACAAGATTCTAGGCTAAGCCTGTCTGTCGAGTTGGCCTGGCCTTTCACGGGGGATAACGCGGGTTCAAACCCGCAGGGGACCCAACGTTGCTAAGGTCTTCTATGCAAGCCATTTTAGGCTCCTCCTGGTTGCATTAGTTACCACCTAAGTCCCCTTAAGTCATCTTTTGTGCATATTTTTTGCACGAAATGCATATAAAAGGATATCATTTCTCGTTCTTCATTAGAATGTGGGGAGCCACCGATGATTTTACGTTTTGCCGCCAAGAACTTCAGGTCATTGCGGGACGACCAAGAGCTTTCGCTGATAGGCACCGAGGCGTTTAAGAATTCTGCGAGTGACCTAATCAAACGGGAGGGGATACCAGGCGGTGTACTCCGATGCGCTGCAATTTTTGGAGCGAACGCTTCCGGTAAGACCAACGTATTAAACGCCATCAAGTTCATGATCGATTGCATTCGCGACTCGCAGAGTAAATGGTCGCCTCAAGGGGAAATTCCTCGAACTCCCTTCTTGCTAGACGAAAGTCGCGATCAACCTTCCTGCTTTAGGCTCGATTTCGTTTTCGAAGATACCCGCTTCGAATACGGCTTCACCATCGATTCGGCTAAAGTTCTTGAAGAGTATTTGGACGCGTGGATTCCGGGCGGCCGGAAGGCCAAGTGGTTTGATCGTAAAGCCAACCAGAAAATTGACTTCGGCAAGAGACTAACTGGCGAAAACCGAACGATTGAGAGCCTTACAAGGGAAAACAGTCTGTTCCTGTCTGCGGCTGCCCAAAACAATCACGCAATGCTGCTGCCCCTCTACACATGGCTCACGACTCGCATTCGAGTGCTGAGCCAACGGGTTGGCTTGAATGTCTCAACCGTCAAGAGTTGTGTTGTTGACCCTCAGATCAAGGAACGAGTTCTTGCTTTGTTGACCACGGCAGATTTAGGAATTGTTGATTTCGAGCTGAAAGAAGAGGCTGTCGGTTCAAAGGATCCGTTCATCAACGCCCTCAGGAAGGCAATTGTTGCGACTGCAAAAGACTTTCCACCGGGGCAAATTGCATTCCCCGAAAAGATTGAGACGGTCCGGCTGCTCCACAAGACAAAGGGAGGCCAGCCGGTGCCACTGAGCATTGCTGAGGAGTCAAGCGGAACTTCAGCCTACCTTGGGTTGCTAGGGCCGTGTCTTGAAACCCTCACTTCCGGTGGTTTAATTTGCATTGACGAGTTCAACGCAAGCTTGCATCCGCTACTCGCAACAAGGATCGTACACCTCTTTAACTCACCGGTGAGCAATCCGAACGGGGCCCAACTGGTTTTCAATACCCACGACACTAATCTTCTGCGGCGCACGACGTTGCGCAGAGATCAGATTTGGTTTACCGAGAAAGACGAAGAGGGGGCGACCCACCTATATCCTCTGAGCGATTTCAAAACTCGCCAACATCAAAATGTGGAAAAGGGCTATCTTGAAGGTCGGTATGGCGCTATCCCGTTTGTCGATGAGGAAGACTTGTTAAACCTCGCTTCGGAGGGCGAGTAGCCCAGAATGGGAAGAGGCAAGCAGCTGAAGCGGCTAAGGGCGCGACTGGATGTACGCCCGCGCGTTCTCATTGTCTGCGAGGGCCGCGTGACGGAACCGGAATATATCAACATCGTGAGGGTACAAGAGAAAATAAATCTCGTAAAGATAATCGTCGATGACGAAGGAGGCACTCCCAAGACATTGGTTGATCGGGCCGTCGAGGAGAAAAAACGCACTGCCAGGAGTCAATTTGGCAAATATGATGAGGTGTGGTGCGTGTTTGATTTCGACGAGCATCCCTTCATTGCTGAAGCCAAGCAAAAAGCTCAGGCAAACGGGATTAGAGTCGCAATGTCAAATCCGTGTTTCGAACTCTGGCTTATGCTGCATTTTAGGTACCACAGCGCACACATAACGCGACGGGATGCAAGACGGGCATGTGAGCGGGAGATCGCAGGATATGAGAAACATGTTCCCAGTGAAGTAGTTTATCCGCGATTGGAAACAGCCATAGCAAACGCTAGACAGTTGGCCCGCTGGCAGGAAACACGCGATGGGTCTGGAAAAAATCCTTCCACTGATGTTTATCTTCTCATAGAGCGACTGAGGGCTGCCAGCAAGAGTGCGCTAATCGAGCAAATCGCTCACAAGAACTAATCGTATGAGTTCAGTACTTCGTCACCATCAGTTCATTCGCCACGACGGCGGGATAAGTTGCTTCGGTATCGTTACGCGTGAACTCGCGGCCTGACACAATCGGGATTCCCATCGTCACGAAATATCCAGGGCCTACGCGGTTGAACTCCACGGTTGGTTGCTCGTCGGGCGCGAGTTTAGCAAGCCGCCTCCGACCAGAAGACTGAACGTCAGTGCCACCTGGACCACGATCAGACCCGAATCGCACGCGGCCTTACCGCCACCCCCAAAAGAAGTTCCCGAGTCGGTTTTCATTTGCGCTTCACCACCCAGCGACCGGGATTACGCCGCTGATCCGCTGCCGTGGCCCCGTGAACTGGAACGTGGTGCGGCCTTCTCTGCCTTGGTGGCCCGTTTGATGATCGGCACCAGCCATTCCTGTCATCACGTATTCATCCACCAGCCACAAGATCCGCTGGGGCATCTCGGCGTAAGCTGAAAGCAGGATAATCGGCAGGTTGGGAAACCGTTGCTTGATATGGCAGGCCACTGCTTCGGCGTCGAGGCCTTCCTGCTTGTACTCCAGGAGGACGGCGGCCACCGGCGTTTTCGCCAGCATCCTTATCGCGGTGGGGCCGCTTGATGCGATTTTGACGCAATAACCGTGCGATTCCAGGATCGCTTTGCGACGCTCTAAGGCTTGTGGAAGGTCGTCGATGCACAACACAGTGGGTGAGTCCATAGCACATCTCCTCTTGGATGATTACAAGCCGGATCTGGCACGCCGTTACCGGCCATGTTCACAATATTTAAGGCAATCAACAAGCGCACGTCTGTTCAAAATTGAACACCCTCGGGAGGCTGTCTTGGCGGCGAGTTAGACTATTGTCATGAAGTCTGTTGCCGTCCGCATGTCGTTGATCGCGTTGTTGAGTTCAGGCCTTTCTATTTCCGCACAATCGGCGGCGCCTTCGTCCGATTGCACGGCAAAGCAAACCTCGCCAGGGTTCTCGCGCATCTTTATTGCTTCCCGCGTTACTGCGGCCCCGCGTCAAGCAGGATCGGGGACCGCGAGCGACCCTTACGATGGAAGCACCGCCCAGAAATTTGATGGCGCCCTTCGCACCCGGTCAGAGGCGCACCAGCAGAACCTGATTGTCTGCATCGGCCCAGGCACATTTGAAACTGAAGGCACGTACGACTTCATCGTTAACGTGCCCCACAAAACGGCGCGAGGATTTACGCTGAACAAAAATTGGAAGGTCCACGGTACCGGAGTCGACAAGACCATATTGAAGCTGGTCAGCTTCTTCGGCGACCCGCCCAACATGGCCAAGAGTCCGGGCGTCGGCGTGGTTTTCAGCACATACAACGATGCGGCTTCCGGAATCGAAATCTCAGACCTTACTATTGATGACAATTATGCGGCGTTGAAGCCGGTGGCCAATCGGCAAGGAACCACCGGTCTTAATCTTGATGCGATCCACTTGAGGGCTGACGAAGGCGGCCACTGGATCCACCGGGTCAAGGTAATTCATCCGGCTGGAGAAATCGGTGAAGTTTTTACCGTCTGGCTGATCTCCATGAACAACAAGTCGCCGGCGGTCAACTTCGGCAACATTATTGAATACGTCACTTTGAGTGACCCGGGCGCCGACGGCTGCACGGGAATTACCATCGCCAATGCCCTGGGAGAAGTGCGCAACAACCAGGTCACCGGCTACGCAATCGGATATGGCGCGTGGTCGAGCGGCAAGGTTGCATTCCACGACAACATCGCCATCGACACCACCTATGGCTTCAATATTGATAGTTGGGACAACGACGGCGTGCGCATCTACAACAACCAGATCATCCACCCTAAGAAATGGGGCCTGGTGATTGGCGGCGGAAAGCGCTATGCGAATTTTCAGATTACCGGCAACACCATCCAGATCAATGCGCCATCGGCCATTGGAATTTTTCTTACGGGAAATGTGACGAACGCGCTCATCGAGAACAATAAGTTCATCGCCGATCCGCCTGCATCCACGGGCACTCTCCGGACCATTTCTGAAAGAGGCCGCGGAAACCAGGGCAACATTGAACGCTCGAATCAAACTCTGAGTGGCAACGGTCAACCGGCAACCCGTCCGTGACAGCGGCATTCAGTGCGTGAGCGGGCCAGCGACTCGCCTATCATCGAAACGTTTGTAACGGACTCGTAAACTCACAAACACCATTCCACACAACTCTTAAGAAATCCAAACCAACATCCAGCGCTGGATGGGGTCAAATGATGCAGCGAAAGAGAGGCGTCATGGCCCTTGGTCTTATCTGGCTGCTCACGTTCCTTTGCTTGTTGATCTCGATCATCAAATACACGCTCGGGGCCATTCTGAAATGGTCGGTTCCGGGCGCGAAGGTCAGCAAAGACTATGCCTTTCAACCCACGGTCAGCGTGGTCCTGCCCTGCTACAACGAAGGCAAAACGGTTTATGACTCCATCGAGAGCATCAGCCGGAGCAACTATCCCAGCGACAAATTCGAAGTGATCGCGCAGGACGACTGCTCCGTTGACGATAGCTACCAGTGGATTCTTAAGGCGCAACGAGACTTTACCGGGATACGAGTCAGAGCCGACCGCAACGCCGTGAACAGCGGGAAAGCGCGCACGGTGTGCAATGCTCTGGCCCACTCCAATGCCGAGGTCATCATATCGGTTGACTCCGATTGCATTTTCGATCCTGACGCGATCCGGGAATTAACGGCGTGCTTCAGCGAGCCAAACATGGGCGCTGTGGGCGGCAGAGTGGGCGTGAATAACCCGAACGACGGCATCATCACCGCGATCCAGACCTTCGTCTACTATGCGGCGTTTCATCTTTATAAAGTCCCCGAAAACTGGACGCGTAGCGTGGGCTGCATCAGCGGATGTCTCTTCGCCATTCGCCGTGAACTGATGCTCAAGCTTGAACCTCAGATTCGTAGTCGACATTGGTTTGGCATTCCCGTCAACCAGGGCGAGGATCGCTTCCTGACGCACATGACACTGCTCGAGGGATACGGAACCTACCTGAACCATGATGCGCTTTGCTGGACTAATGTCCCAACCACCCTGAATGAGTTGTTCAAACAGCAGCTGCGCTGGCGGCGCAGTATTCTGCGCGACTTTTTCTTCACACTCAAAACACTGCCGCGGCACGTCTTCAAACTGCACCCGAATGCCGTATTGCATCTGGTGATTACTCCGCTGGGCGCCGTGGTGGCCGTACTGATGGCCGTTACCATCCTCGCCGGTGATCCCATGGCTTGGGCGGGACCATCGCCGGTGGTTGCGTATCTGGTGATCGCGGCCGTTCTCGCGTGGGCCATCAGGAGATACAGCGTCCGCGAAACGGTAAAGAATCCACTCGCCATGGGCGCGTATGCCGCCTGGTGGCTGGTCAGCCATTTATTTATTACACCCCTGGCCCTGTGCACGCTCGACTCCAGGGATTGGGGTACTCGAAGCAAAGAACAGGAGGCATCACTTGTCCACACCAACGATTAAGAAACTTCCCGCTAATTCCGTCAAACCACCCGTCTTGCAGATGTTGATGCAGAAGTCGGTCGTCACGATCTACCGCATTGTCGCCATCATAACGCTCTACGCCGTGCTGCTTGGCGTGCTGGCCTACGGATTTGTCATGGGCTTTTATGCCATCAATACATCGTGGGCGGCGCCGGTGATTCTTTCTCCGGCAGACGATAGGAGTCTCGACTTCACGGCGAAGCTGGTGACCAGCAAGCAATCCCTGGAAGACTTGAAGCTGGATCTGAATCGCCTCCAGAGCAGCATTACTGAAATGACGCAGCACCGGGCTGCCCTGCTGGCGCTAGCGCCTGAGTTACAAGCCGCCATCGCGCGCGAGAAGATCCATGCCCGGGCCACAGGTCCGCAGCTATCTCAACTCGACCAACAGAAACAGGCCGACAATGCCAAGACCCAGGGAGTGATGGCTCAGGTCAAACAGGTGGAAACCAGCATCGACAAAGACCTGTCTGCCGGATTGATCACCAAAGGCGACGCGGCGACACAGCGCGTGGCGCTCAACCAGGCCCAAAGCAACTTCACCGACAGTAAGATCAGCGAAGTCCTGCTGACAGACAGCGTTCTGGATAAAACCACCACTGGCACCAAATCGATCGATGTCCTGGACAAGCAAGCCGAGTTGCACTCAGAAATTGCCCAACTTGATATTGCGATCAGCCTCGCGGAAAAACAGATACACGAAGAGTCACAACAAGTCGACCGCTTAAAGCAAGCCATCGCGACCGCCAGGCAGACTCCGTATTACTTGAGCGTGTCCGGCGGCGGAAAGATCAACTTTGCGTTCGTGCCCTATGACAACCAGAAGAGCGTCTCTGTGGGCGCTCCCGTCTATGACTGCTATCTGAATATGGTGGCGTGCCGGAAAGTAGGAATGGTGAAGCAGATATTTACCGGCGAAGAACACGCCATTCATCCCATCTTCCGGACCGATATGCGCGGCTCCATGATCCAGATGGACCTCGACCGTCCGGAGTCAGCGAAATCTAAAACTGTGTTTCTGAATCGTAAACCGCTGTTCTTCTAAGGAGAAAGACCATGGTCTGGTTTCGAATAACGTCTAG
Organism: Acidobacteriaceae bacterium; assembly: GCA_003140235.1. Taxonomy (GTDB): domain Bacteria; phylum Acidobacteriota; class Terriglobia; order Terriglobales; family Acidobacteriaceae; genus Angelobacter. The sequence goes on along the minus strand of PLJN01000055.1, from coordinate 12,961 downwards.
AAGACAATTCGTGATTGCCGTGTTGCTGGCGATGTCCACACGGATATTTGCCCAGGGTCCTGCCCAACCCACAGATCTGCAGGGAGAACATTTGCGGACAGACCAGCAGGCCTACTGTGAGTACATCTCACAGCAAGCCCAGGCGCAGCGTGACCTGCTGCGTACGCCCAGCGCCGTGGCCGGCGTAACCCAGCCGACCGCGGCCTTGCCGGTGCAAATCTTTTGGGGAGTCACCAGCAGCCTGTCTGACATCAAGAAGGCCGGCCTCACCATGGACGTTGCGCAGAAAAACTGTGAGCTCTACACCGCCACAACTTCCGCCCAGCAGGAAATCCAGTACGCGATCCCCAGCCTCGAAAAACAGGCTCTGCAACACCGGCTGGAACTCATCCAGCAAGCGTCCGACAAGCTCGACGCGCTGATCGCCAGCACCACCAAAATGTTGGACGTCCAGAATGTAACCCGGCCCATGCTCTTCTCGCTGCAAACCGCACGCATCAAGCTCGATGCCGACCGGGCGGATACCCAGTCAAAGATCGCCGCCCTTTACGCGCCGAACTTGAGTGATCAACCTCTGAAAGACCTCGTCGCACAAAAGCAAGACAGCGAAGTAGCCGAGCAAAAAGCAATCGACAAGCTCAGCCGTCAGAACGATTGGGATGTATCACTCTCCGTCGGAGCTCGTCAGCAAATCAATCCGTACGATAGTTCGGGCGCTTACGGAGCGATCACCGTCAGCTACAACCTCGGCAGCCGCGCCATCAATAAACATCTGGACCAAGCCGCTAATGCCTACGCCACCTGGAAGACCGTGCAACAAGGCGACGTTACCCGCAATGCAACGGTCCTCAAACAGCAGGTCACAAGCGGGCTTGCCGTTCAACAAGCCAGGCTGAAATCCCTTCAGGATGAAGAGAAACAAGTCGAAAGCAACTTGCATCTCGTAGACAACGTCGACACCACTGCGGCCCTCGACTTCCACAATCAACTCACCACCACGCAACTGGTGCTGGGCATTGAAATGGGCGATGCCAGCTTTCGCCTCGAACAAATGCGGGATTTTCTGGGAAAGAACTATTAACGGACGGGATCGCCTATTCTGCTATTGAACGTTTTGTCTACATTAGCTATAATAGCTTTAACGGAGAACAATCTTGAAGAATACAGCGGCCAAAGCCAACAGAGAACAAACCGTGAGACGAGCGGCTCAAAGTAAATCAAAAGATCCTTGGAAACTACCGGCTGCAAGAGTGATCGATCGCAAATCATCCTCATTTAGTGCTACGGAAGCAAAGAATGAATTCGGGCGCGTACTCGAAAAAGCCATTCAAGGTAGCGTCGTTGTGATTACGAAGCACGATGCTCCCAAGGCAGTCTTAATGTCCATCGAGGAGTTCAATGCTCTGTCACGACCTCCTGAATCGAAGCTTGATACGCTGACCGATGAATTCGATGCAGCTCTCGCGCAGATGCAGAGGCCTGGGGCCCGCAATGCGATGCAGGCTGCCTTCCACGCCTCGTCCAATCAACTTGGACGCACCGCCCTGGCAGCCGTGCGAAAACGTGGCTAAGCCATCGCGCACTCCCCGGATTTATGTTTTGGCCGGGACCAACGGGGCCGGCAAGAGCAGCATCCTCGGAGAGGCCTTCTTGGCAGCGAAGGTTCACTATTTCAATCCTGACAACGCGGCACAGCGTATCTTGGCCGTCAATCCCGGCAGTTCACAAGCCGAAGCAAACAGCGCCGCTTGGCATGAAGGCCGAAGACTATTAGAGCGTGCCATTGCGGAGAGACTCGATTTTGCTTTCGAGACAACGCTCGGCGGAAACACCATTCCCAGCCTTCTCGCAGCCGCGATTTCTGAGGGAATTGAGGTACGCATCGCATATGTAGGCCTCAACAGCGCAGAGCTTCACATCACGCGCGTCCGGTCCCGAGTAGAACACGGTGGACATGATATTCCGGAAGCAGCGATCCGCGAACGCTACACTCAAAGCCGGATCCATCTGATTCAGCTTCTTCCGAACTTAACCGAGCTTCTGCTTTACGACAACAGCAAGGAAGCCGACCCAAAGAACGGGAAGACGCCAGAACCACAATTGATACTTCATGTCATTCAAGGCAAGGTTTCTAAGTCGTGCGGCATGCTCCAGGTACCGGAATGGGCAAAACCGATTGTTGCCGCAGCCATGAAACTGAATGCGTTCAACCCAGACAGCTTTGCGCTCACTGATTAACTGCAACCCTGGCTCAATTCATCACCCTTCACTCCTCATGCCAAGCCGCGTGTACAATGTTGCATCGCTATGGCGACTTCTCCCAACGTCAACACGATTCCGGGTGTCAGCACATCAGACACCGCTTTCATAGACTTCTTTGTTTCCGGACCGCTGGATCGTGCCGTCCGCATCACCAGCTTTGCGGATTTTCAGCGGACGTTTCGCGGACTCGACAGCCGTAGCGAATCCAGCTACCAAATCAGTCAGTACTACCTCAATGGCGGCGCGACTGCCTACGTGGTCCGTGTGGCCCCCAGGAACTCCGTGGCCGCAAGCCTCGATTTGGCTGCGTACAGTCCGGGCAACCCCGACACGGCGCACGCCAGTCGTTTCCGCGCCGTTGCGGCTAACGCCGGGGCCTGGGGTAATCAACTGCGGATCACTGCACTTGAGCTGAATCCTTCGCAGCCTGGGGCCTTCGCGATACAGATTCAAGAAATAGCAGGACCTGGAAGTGTGGTTGCCTCAGAAACTTTCGCGCCCCTCTCCATGAATGCAACTGATCCAAACTATTGCGTGACTATAGTCAATACGGAATCCTCTTTGATACAGCTCGTTGACTTCGGCACGACCGCCCCGGAAATCTGCCTGACTCCAAAACCTAAGGATGGACAGCTTCCTGCAGATGCCTGGCAATCGCTGACCGGCGGCTCGGATGGCACGTGGCAAGCCGGCGAATTTGCGAACGCGCTCAGCTCGCAACTGGTGCAAGAAACGGCGCTGCTTGCCATGATAGCGGCTGACCGGTTCGACATCCTGTGCCTTCCGGCGACCGCTAACCTCACCACGGGCGAAATGCAGCAAACGATGCTGCAAGCACAAATATTTTGCCAGCAGCAAAGCGCGTTCTACATTGTGGATATTCCCAATTCCCAAATGGTCTCCTCGCCTCAAGCCATGGCCAGTTGGTTTTCGAGCAATCTTCAGTTCTTGAACAGTGATCACGGCGCCATCTACTATCCACGAGTGACTGTGCCTGATCCGCTGAACGGGTTCCTTCCGAAGGAAATCGGCTGCAGCGGGACACTGGCCGGCCTGTACACCACCACTGACGTGAATCAAGGAGTGTGGAAGGCCCCAGCTGGCATTCAAGCGCCGTTAAATGGAGTTACGCCGGTCTTTCTGCTGACCGATCAGCAGAATGGGTTAGTGAATCCTCTGGGCATCAATGCCATTCGCACTTTCCCGGTGTATGGCGTGCTGAGTTGGGGAGCACGCACACTCCGCGGCGCCGACGCATTAGCGAGCGAGTGGAAGTACGTCCCAGTGCGGCGTCTCGGCTCGTACATTGAGAACAGTCTTACGAGCGGGCTGGCTTGGGTAGTATTTGAACCCAACGGTCCTGCACTTTGGTCGAGCATAACCGCCAGTGTGATTGCATTTATGAACGACCTGTTCAGGCAGGGCGCTTTCCAGGGGGCCACGCCCAACACTGCTTATTTCGTAACGTGCGACGCGACAACCACAACGCAGGCTGACATCGATAGCGGGATCGTAAATGTACTCATAGGGTTTGCCCCGGAAAAGCCTGCGGAGTTTGTGATTATCCAGATTCAGCAGATTGCTGCACAATCGGCTGCGTAACAGGACCTTCTTACAACTTCTGCTCAGCCGCACTGCCATCGGCTGCGGGAACGTTTACAATGTACCGCTTATGTCAGACCGTCTTTATCTCAGCATATGGTTTCCCAGTTTCCACGAACAGGAAATGCTCACGCGCCTGGTTTCCGTGTTGAAGCAATTCCCTTTTGCCGCCCAGAAAGTCGGAATCGGTTATCTGGCGGTCCATAGCATTTCCTGGAACGAGCCGCTGCTTTTTGAGCAAACGTTTGAAAATCACACCGATCCTGATAAAACCCTCGCACTGGCCCAGGAGTTTCTCCACGAAGACAATGCCTACGAACTGGAAGTGCTCTGGGACCTGTGGACTCCCGTGCAGGAAGGCGACCTGGATGAAACCTGGCAACTGACCCCGGAGAAGGTCAAGTTCACCGCCTATGGCGCCAAGTTCGAAGACGCAGCCTACCAGCAAAACGGACACATCCAGGTGGACTTTGGTCTCGACGCTCCCTTTCTTTACGAAGAGGTCGAGTTCACTTCTGACGTGGAGCAGCGCATAAAAGCGAACGTTCAAAAACTGGTCGCCTTCACCAGCGCTGTAGAAAGAAATTGCGGCATCAGCGGAAGAGTGTTGTGGTCGGATTCAGAAGATAACTTGGCGAAGAAATTGATTGAGCGGTTGCAGAAAGTTCAGTAGTCGGCCAAGTGAATTCAGGCTATCTAAGATCTGAAGATTGATATTTGGCAGTATTCCGCCCATCCGTAAATACGGTCTACGTAGCGAACTCTGGTGCTAACTCCGATAAATCAACGATCGTATTGAAATTGTCGACTAGATTTTCGAGTAAACAGAGACGGTTCTTTCGCATTTCTGGATCATCAGTCATCACTCGCACGTTCTCGAAGAACTCATCAATCGGCTTTCGCAATTCTCCTAGGAGCCTGAACGCTCCGACATATTGCCCGCCTTTTCGGTAATCGCCAAACCTATTGCCGATTTCTTGAACTGTCTCCCAGAGGTGAGTCTCTGCGTCTTCTTGAAACATATTTGGATCAAACTCTGTTTGGTCCGATAAAAACTCTCCTCTTTCCTTGGCTTGCCTGACTATATTCTTCATGCGCTTGAAAGCACTAAAAACAGGCTCAAATTCCCGCGATTCAGAGATTGTCTTAGCAGCCGAGGCCCTCTTGAGCGAATCAAACACATCGTCAAATGAGACGGTGACAACAGACTTTACTACTTTCGCCGGATATTTCTGGATATCCTTAAGAAAGAAAGCCACCCGTTCCCCTAGAAAATCCCAAGTTTGTCTGATCAGCTCGTTCTGAGCTAGCAACTCGGGAATATGCACCAACTTTTCTTGGGTACTTCGCGTCCCCTGGATTTCCACGCGAATCTTGAATAAGCCAGTTGTCGGGAATTTGAATCTAGCTTCTGCATCTGTATTCTTATAGCACTCAAAAGAATCGAGTACTAAATCGGCCAAGGATAGCCGTATTCTGTGCTCTGCCAAAATCTTAATTATGCCGTTCGCCTGACGGCGCAACGCAAATGGATCCTTCGATCCTGAGGGAGCTAGCCCCAGCCCAAACATTCCAGCAATCGAATCGGCCTTGTCCGCAACTGACAAAACCGCGCCCTCCAGCGTACGCGGAACGGAATCCTCCATGGATTCAGGTTTGTAATGGTCATAAACGGCGTCCGCCACCGCTTGCGGCAGGCCCTGCGCCTGGGCGTAGAGGCCGCCCACAATGCCCTGCAATTCAGTAAATTCCCTTACCAACTCTGTTGTCAGATCGGTCTTGGCCAATCGCACCGCCTGCAGCAACGCACTCAGGTTGACTTCTTCAGTGGCGTCGGCCACCTTTGCGGCGAGCCGCCCCACGCGTTGCGCCTTTTCGTCATAACTGCCCAGGTCTTTCTGGAACGTGACTGCTTTCAGCATCTCCACCCGGTCCACAAGCGGAATCTTTTGATCTGTATTCCAGAAGAACTGAGCGTCGCTGAACCTTGCGCGAAGGACGCGTTCGTTGCCGTGACGAATCAAGCCATCAGGATCACCGTCAGTATTCAGCACAGCAAGAAAATGCGGCGCCAGTTTGCCGTTTGCGTCCTCGACCGCAAAATACTTCTGATGATCGCGCATCACCGTGACCAGCACTTCTTCCGGCAGCGAGAGGAATTGCGGATCAAAGTTGCCGAGAATCGCCGATGGCCACTCCGTCAGGTTCACCACGGTCTTCAGCAGTTCGGCGTCCTCACGCCAGCGTGCGCCGGGGACAGCACGCGTAACAGCGTCCAGTGCTTTGCGAATCAGTTGCTCGCGCTCAGCGGCACTCGCAGCGATGTGGGCCCCTCGCAATGTCTCGATGTACTTGGTCGGCGCGGAAATCGTAACGCTCTTCGGCCCCAAAATACGGTGGCCGCGGGACTGGTTTCCGGCGCGAATACCAGCAAACTCAACGGGTATCACTTCATCATCCAGCAGAGCTACAATCCATCGTACTGGCCGCACAAACCGCTCGGGCTTTCCCCTACGCCAGTACATATTCTTGGGCCAATAGATGGCTGCAATCTCTTTGGGCAGCAGCTCTGAAAGGACGTCTTGGGCAGCCTTACCCTTGTTTGTTACTTTAGCCGACAAATACTCGCCCTTGGCGGTTGTGATCCTCTGCAACTTCGAAATGTCAACACCCACTTTCTTGGCAAACGCGTGAGCCGCAGTTGTGGGCTCACCGTCTTTGTACGCGACTTTGATCGCAGGGCCGGTCAGTTGCTCCTGTGTGTCCGCTTGCGAAGCAGGAATTCCACGCGCAATGATCGATAAACGACGCGGTGTCTCTGCATGCCCAATTTCTGTGTAACGCAAACCGTTGTTGTCGAGAACCGAAGCAACGCGGCTCTGCAAATCCTGGGTCGCTTGGTATAGCATCCGCGCAGGTATTTCTTCGCAACCGATTTCGAGAAGAAAGTCAGGCATTATGCGGCTCCTTCCTCCTTCTGTTTTTCCGGCTCCGCAGACGATTGCTGCTCCAGATAAGCACTGGCCAACCCCACCGCAAGATGGCGGATACGGGCAATTACGCCCGCGCGCTCGGTCACGGAAATGGCTCCACGCGCGTCAAGAATGTTGAATAGATGGGAGCATTTCAGACAAAGCTCGTATGCACCAAGTAGCGGAACACGACCACTGTCGGAGCGATCAACGGGCGGGGAAACCCAATCTTCCACTCTCGCATTTAGCCGCTCCTGCCCGTCCGAAAAATCTTTTTCTTGATTGCGCTTTTCATGAAAGGTCGTAATTACTTTCTGGCACTCCGCCTCATACATCTCGAGGTGCCTCCAGGTTTTCTCTACGTCGGCTACCTCAAAGTTATAAATGGAAAGCTGCAATTCGTCCTGATGCCGCACGTCTCTGTATTTCACTTCCGCGCCAGTCTGCGGGTCGCGTGCCCAGACAATGTCGTAAATACTGTCTACATCCTGAAGAAATGCGGCGATGCGCTCCAGGCCGTAGGTCAACTCGGCTGAAATTGGGTCGAGATCAATTCCCCCGCACTGCTGGAAGTAAGTAAACTGCGTAATCTCCAAGCCGTCGAGCATCACCTGCCATCCGACACCCCAGGCAGCCAGCGTGGGCGCTTCCCAGTTGTCTTCTTCAAACTTAAGGTCATGTTTGCGCAGGTCAATGCCGATTGCTCCCAGCGACTCAAGGTACAGCTCTTGAACGTTCCCCGGCGGCGGCTTCAGGATCACCTGAAGCTGAAGATGCTTATAAAGACGATTGGGATTGTCGCCGTAACGCCCGTCCGCCGGACGACGCGAAGGCTGCACGTACGCCACCTTGTAAGGCTTGGGGCCGAGCACGCGCAGGAACGTTTCCGGCGCCATGGTGCCGGCGCCGACTTCCACGTCGAAGGGCTGCTGCAGCACGCATCCACGTTCCGCCCAGAAGCTTTGCAGACGCAAAACGAGTTCTTGAAATGTGAGAGCGTTGGGCATGGAGTGAAACTATTAATCTAACAGATTGCCTTACCCCTGGCAGGTTGGCCGTGCATTCCCTGCAAACGACGCCTTGGCACAACAACCTGCGCTACCATTAGTACTTGCCTTTTACTTTTTCGCATCCTGCCGCCGTGGTGCCGTTCCGGAGAATTCTGGTGCTTTCGGCATTGGTCGTAGGCAGCATGGCGCCGGACTTCCACTATTTTCTCAACCTGGGCCCGCACTGGCATTTCACTCATACCGTAAAAGGGGCTTTTCTTTTTTGCCTGCCAGTGGGCTTGGGCGTACTCTGGATTTTTCACGCGGTCATCAAGCTTCCACTGATCAGCCTGGCTTCAGAACGGCATCAATCGCGGCTGGTCCTTTTCGCAACTCCTTTCCGGTGGAAGCCCGCCGGCCGGTTTGTTCTGATTGTCTTCTCCATGCTTGTGGGGATCGGGTCCCATATCGTGTGGGACGCCTTCACACACGAGCGTGGACTCTTTGTACGCAACGTTCCAGACCTACGCACCGCCGCCCTGGAAGAATTCGGGAGCCATCGGCCGCTTTACAGCTTTCTGCAGCATGGCAGCACACTGCTGGGCATGGCGCTTCTGATTTTCTGGTACTGGAGATGGTTCAAACGCACGCCCCCACAGCCGGTGCCCACATACCTAAAATTGAATGCGCTAACCAGACGATGGACCGTAACGCTGGCCATCGTGATCGCGTGCGGCGCCTCGCTGGCGTATGGCTACGTCATCTCGGACCATCTGGCGACTCTTTCCGTCTTTGCCGGTGCTTCAGCCGTCGCCTTGATGTCTTTGGTCCTTGTCGAAGCCCTTCTCTTCAGCCTTGGATGGCACTGGATGGTCTGGAAGAAGCGCCAGCTTACTTGATGAATTCAAACGAATTCAGGAAACGGTCCGTCTCGGCCCGCGCCGCCATACTCTTGGTCGCCACCACCAGCACTTGGTAGAGGGTCTTATCCAGCAGATAGAGCCTGAACTGCATGATCAGCGTGTCACTCTCCAAAACAAACTCCCGCCCGGGATAGCCGCTGAGGGTAATGGGCTTTTGACTCTTGATCTTGCTATTCGTTCCTCCGGCAGCGCCGTTGACGTAGCCTTCAAAAACCTCATCCGCGGTCTTCTTCAGGTCCGCCGGGAGTTCGGCCTTCTCCACGAAATACGCAAAATTATCGTTTTCCAGAGACGTGAAGTAACGGGTCCCCGTATTGCTGTCATTCGCCTTCGCCTCGGGTTTGGCGGGAAACTCAACGGAAAACTTTTCCGCATCATACCGGTAGCGCTTCCACTCGGCGCCCGCGAGACCCTGTGCCGGAGATGTTGGGTTGGGTGCGCCAGGAAAAGGAAGAGCAAAGCCCGGGGACGCGAGCACAAAGTACGCCGCTAGAACGACGCTTAACGTCTTGAACGTGATGTGTTTCATAATCATTCTCCTGGAGTCTGCGAACAGCAGTGAAGTCTACAGGGCATGACGTGGTGAAACAACTGGAAACTTCTCTTTCTGAAACTCCAAGCTTTTTCTGAAATCCCGAATCCCC
>PLJN01000055.1:0-3501 GCA_003140235.1 Acidobacteriaceae bacterium | reverse complement strand
TTAAGAAACCGGTCCGTCTGCGCTCGCGAGGCCTTACTCGTGCTCGCCACCACCAGCACCTGGTAGAGGTTCTTACCCACCAGATAAAGCCTGAACTGCATAACAACCTTGTCATTCTCCAAAACAAACTCACGCCCGGGATGACTACCCATGGAGATGGACTTCTGACTCTTGATTTTGCTGTTCGTTCCGCCTGCGGCGCCGTTGGCGTACCCCTCAAACACTTGCTCCCCNNTTGCTCCGGCGTCTTGTTAAGATTTGCCGGGAGCGCGGCCTTCTCTACGAAATACGCAAAGTTGTCATTCTCCATGGACGTGGAATAACGGGTGCCCGAATGGTCGTCGTTGGGGCTCGCCTTGGGCTCGGCCGGGAATTCAGCAGAAAAGCCGTCCGCAGCGTACCTGTAGCGCTTCCACTCGGCGCCTATTGGCCCTTTACATCCTGCAGACACAAGCAGCAAATACATCGCCAAAATAGCACATAGGGTCCTGGACACGACATGCTTCATAGCAATTCTCCTGGAGCAGCAGAGGAATATCGAACCAGCGCAGTCTACTGCACCCGATGCGGCGACGCAATTGCAAACTTCAGCCGGCCCGCCGTTTGATTGGCGTCTATTCGCGCGAATTCGCGGCTTGCCTAGAGGTTTCGTGGTGATTGAGAGTCCGTCAATCCAACCGCTCCAGCATCGTTGCGGTCGTCAGCTTTTTCTCAATGTGCCGTTCAATGCGTTGCGCGAGAAATTTTCGCAGATCAGCGCCGCGCTGCCTTGGCCATGGCATCTTGGCAAAAGTCTCCACCGGCGCACGGAACATCTCTGTCGCCAGGTTGCGAGAGTCGGCGGACATCTCCGTGCTTGCCAGCCTCTTGTCATTGACACATAACAAACCCTCGGCCAGCGGATGAAAGTACGCCCTGCTGCCATTCAACAGCGTCCCACACGCCAGGCAAGCATGCAATTCCGGCAACACGCCAATCAGGCGGACAATCCACAAATCAAAATATGTTAGTGGCATCCAGATAGAGCTGGCGGTCAGGTGGTCCACCACGGAAAGAGTTAGACGAAAAATATCGTCGTTGGGTTCGCGGTCGGGCAGTAGCTGGTCAATGACTTCGGCAACATAGCTCAGGGCAACCACTCGCGGATACGTCACCTCCGTAGCCAGAGGCGAAGAAATAATGTCGCAGGAATCCAGCCGCACCAGTTCTTGTTTTTCCTTTTCCTGCCAATGCGCTGTTACGTAGGTCAGGGGTTCCAGAGCCCCCCCAAAGCGCTTTTTGGATCGCAACGCGGCCTTGGCCACGCCGCGGATTTTTCCGTCTGTTCGCGTGAACAACGCGACCAGCAGGTCCGCTTCATGGAAGGGATAGGTCCGCAAAACCAGCGCTTCAGACTGCTTGGGCATGGAAACTTAAGCATACACCGCCGCGCAAAACAAAACGCGCAGCCGGAAGGGCTGCGCGTTGAAACTTGACGTTGGAGTTTTTGGATTTAGCGGCCGAAATACTTGGCATTCTTGTCGGTGTATTCTTTCCACTTTTCCGGCAGATCGTCGAGCGCAAAAATGGCCGACACCGGACACACCGGCACACAAGCGCCGCAGTCAATACATTCAACCGGATCAATGAACAGCATGTCGGCGCCTTCAAACTGCGGTTCGTCTTTTTTGGGGTGGATGCAATCCACCGGGCAGGCATCCACACAGGCCGCGTCTTTAGTGCCAATGCAAGGCTCTGCAATTACGTACGCCATAAAGCTGAGTTCTCCATAGTTCTAAGTTTGAATGTTGGAACAGATGATTCTAAATAGCTGACTAGCAATTGGCAAATAGCAATTGATCTCTTTGAAATCCCGAATCCCCGCGCTCTTTGCGGGGTGAGGAATCCCTTTCGCTACGATTGCACGCAGCTACGGCACTTTCCCACAATAAGGGTCCCTCGCTCGGGCTCGGAACTAAAAGCAGAGAGGCTTACGCTACAACCAGTTTCCGCTGCGCCGTTGGTTCATACTCCACGATGTAACCCGCAACGGCGCTGGCAGCCACGGTGTACGGACTCGCCAGATAAAGTTGCCCTGGACCGCTGCGTCCGGGAAAGTTACGGTTTTGCGCGCTGATCACCACTTGGTCCGCTCGGGTGGATACTCCTGGGCCTGCGTTGATGCAAGCACCGCAGCTGGGCTCGATCACGATGGCGCCGGCCTGCTTGAAAATCTCCAGATAACCTTTTTGCAGGCAATACTCGCGCGTTTCCTGCGAACCAAACTGGACGTAGAACTTGCAAGACTCCGCCACACGTTTTCCCTGCTTGAGCGCTTCGGCGAGGACTTGAGCGTACATGTCCATGTCGGCGTTCTTGCCGGCGGTGCAGGTGCCGCCGTAGGCAATCTCCACTGGTACGGGAGTATTCAGCTCGCGCACATACTTGCCGTTCCCGGGATCGCCCGGCGTGGCCACCATGGGAGTGATTGCGTCGGCGTCGAGTTCGATGACATGGGCGTACTGCGCGTCCGGATCGCTGTACATTCCCTTGCAGAATCCCTCGGCTTCCGCACGAGGCATGTTTCGCCGCTCCATAAGGAACTCAACCGTCTTCTGGTCCGGCGCCACGATCCCCGTAAATCCGCCGATCTCCGCGGCCATGTTGGTCATGGTTGCGCGCTCGTCCACACTTAATTCTTCAATCGCTTCTCCGCAATACTCGATGACTTTGGCCAGCGCTTTCCCGCTGCGTATGTACTCCATGCTCAACAGCAGCAGAATGAAATCCTTGGCGCTCACGTTGGGCTTGCGCTTGCCGCGGACCACAACTCTCACCGATTCCGGAACTTTCACTCGGACGTCTTTCGTGATCCATGAGTTAAAGACATCCGTTGTGCCGATGCCGAAAGCCACACAGCCCACAGCGCCCACGTGCGGCGTATGCGAATCCGACCCAACGTTCAATTGGCCGGGCAGCGCGTAGCTCTCCGCAATCACCGAATGGCATATACCCTCGGAGCCCTTGCGGTCGGTAAGTTCGCCGTGCAGCTTGATTCCCTGCTTCTTGGAAAACTCTTCCTGCTTGAACTTGAGCTGACCGGCCAGGTCCAGCAGACCCATCTTCTTCTTTTCTTCGGAAATCACTTCATCCAGAAAAGTCAGGTGGTCGCGGAAGAAAATCACCGTGTCTGGATCATTGACTTTGGCGTCTTTGCCGACGAAATGCTCAAAGAAAATGGCCGCCATGGGCGTGACATACTCNNTTGATCATGTGGCTGGCAAAGATTTTTTCCGCGACCGTCATTGGCCGCTTTGGCGTCTTGACCGGCGGCAGAAAAACTTTCTTCTGCATGCGGGCCACATTGAATGGGAACAGCCCACCGTATTCGATGACCTGCCGCGTAATGTCATCTTCGCCGTCAGTGAAGTTGCTGAGCGGAATCTCTTTCCCGCCACGGACTTTGTCGATCAAGCCAAAGTCGGTGGATGTAAGCACGCCCAGGTTCTGGCAATTCTGCTT
>PLJN01000204.1:37477-38257 GCA_003140235.1 Acidobacteriaceae bacterium | reverse complement strand
GCGCTCGTCACGTTCCTGCTGACACATAACATTCGCTCCACCATCTCCGTAATCATCGTGGCCGGGGCCTGCGGCATTGCCGCTGGTACTCCACTGGCCATTCTGGGAGCCATTGGCCGCTGCGCCAAGGCGGGAGTCATCATCAAAGGCGGCCTGTATCTCGAACAGTTGGGCAAGGTGGACACAGTGGTCCTGGACAAAACTGGGACCCTCACCTTCGGCGTCCCGGCAGTGGTGGAAGTTGTACCAGCCGCTGGCGTCTCCGAGCAGGAGTTGATTCGCTGGGCCGCCATTGCCGAGCGGGATTCCGAGCATCCCCTGGCCAAGGCGGTAGTGGACTATGCCCGGCGCTCCGTTGGCTCGATTCCTGCGACGGACAAATTTCAGTACCAGCCCGGCAGAGGCATTGTCGCCGTAGCCGAGAACTCAGACATCTGCGTGGGCAACGCCAGCCACCTCGCCGAGCACGGCGTTCCGGGTCCAATTCCCGCACTCCGGAACGGCAGTACCGGAGTATTGGTCGCGCGCGATGGCCAATACCTGGGCGCAATTCTGATTGACGATCAGCTTCGCGACGAAGCCGTGCAGGCGGTCAAGGAAATCAAGTCCATGAAGATCAAGACGCTGCTGCTTACCGGAGATTCCGCGCAGGCCGCACAGCGCATCGCCCAAGCCCTTCAGATTGACCAGGTGATGTGGGAGCTTAAGCCGCAGGACAAGCTGGCGGAAATCCAGAAACTCCAGCAAGCGCAGAAAAGGGTTGCCATGGTCGGCGACGGC